>NZ_JAMYOR010000022.1:0-89598 GCF_040319965.1 Mesorhizobium sp. M0830
GCTCTTACCCATCATGCGGCTTTGATATTGCGGAGGGCGTGGCCCCCGCCCTGGCGCGCGGCGGCGGGGCCCCCACCCCCCCCCCCCGCGGGGGGGGGGGGCCCCACCCGGCGATAGCTCCAACCAATCGGGGCCGGGAACAAAAGCCCCGCCGCCCCCGCCCCCCACCCACCCCCCCCCCCCCGCCGCGTGCGCGCCCACCTCTCCCCCGCCTCTGGCGGGGGCGAGGAACCCAAGCTGGAATTCCCTCCTCACAAGGGGAACGGAAAGCAAGAGCAGAGCAGCCATGACCTCCATCGCAACCATCACCGCGCCGCCCCGCGCCCGAAAACTCGTCGGCGCCGGCCGGCAATGGATCGGCCTGCTCTATGTCGCGCCGGCCATCGCGCTGGTCGTCGTCTTTTTCCTGATACCGCTCGGCATGACGGCGTGGATGTCGCTGCACAACTGGCCCTTGATGGGCGAGCACAGCTATGTCGGCCTCGGCAACTATGTCGCTATCCTGCGCGACACAAGGTTCTGGAACGCGCTGCGCTTCACTGCCTACTACACCGTGATTGTCACCATCGCGATCTTCATGGTGGCGTTCCCACTGGCGCTGTTCGTCGAACGGCCGCGGCCGCTGACCAACCTCTACCGGACCATGTTCTTCATGCCGGCGGTAGTCGGTTTCGCCTCGGCCAGCCTGCTCTGGTCATGGCTCTTGAATGTCGATTCCGGCCTGTTCAGCCCGGCCGCCTACGATCTCGGCCTGATCGACAAGAAATTCAACCTGCTGGCCACCTTCCAACCGGCCTTCTGGTCGATCATCGCCATGGTCGTCTGGAAGGTCGCCGGCTTCACCATGATCATCCTGATGGCCGGCCTGCAGTCGATCCCGCAGGACCTGCAGGAGGCCGCAGTCATCGACGGCGCCGGGCCGTTCGCCAGGTTCCGGGCGATCACCCTGCCGCTGATGCGCCGCACACTGGCGCTCGCGCTGATCCTGTCGGTCGCCGGCTCGATCCTCGCTTTCGACCAGTTCTACATCATCCTGCGTGGCGGTCCGCGCAACCAGACGCTGACGGCGGTCTACTGGATCTTCAACCAGTCTTTCGTCTCGTTCAAGCTCGGTTATGGTGCCGCGCTCTCGATGGTGCTGCTCGTCGTCCTGGTGGCGCTCAGCCTCGTCCAGCTGTGGCTGCTGCGCAAGCCGGAGGGGCTCGACTGATGGCGCAGGCCGCTTCCCGCAACCGCCGGCTCCTGGCTCGCATCGGCGAGCATTCGACCGGCATCATCGCCTCGGTGCTGTTTGCGGCGCCGATCGTGTGGGCGGTGCTGTCGGCGTTCAAGCCAGCGGCCGAGGCACGCCTGCCGCCGCTGCCGCCCTGGCCGACATCAGGCTTTTCGCTGGAGAACTATGCCACGCTCAACAGCTTCGGCGACGGGCTCTGGGTCTCGGCGCAAAACAGCATCTACGTCTCGGTGATGACCGTGCTGCTATCTGTCGCCGTCAGCGTGCTGGCCGGCTACGGCTTTTCGCGGTTCCGGTTTCCGTTCAAGGACCTGTTCTTCATCCTCATCCTGTCGACGATCATGATCCCGTTCCAGTCGATCCTGACGCCCATCTTCCTGGTGCTGACCAAGCTTGGCCTGCACAACACGCTGACCGGCCTGGTCGGCGTCTATGTGACGCTGCAGCTGCCGTTCTCGATCTTCATGATGCGCAATGCATTCGACGCGGTGCCGCGCGAGATCGAGGAAGCCGCCCGCATGGACGGTGCCGGCAATCTCACCATGCTGTTGAAGGTGATGCTGCCGCTGGTCTGGCCGGGCGTCGTCACCATCGCGCTGTTTGCCTTCCTCGGCGCCTGGAACGAGTTCCTCGCAGCCCTCGTGCTGATGACCGACCAGTCCAAGTTCACGCTGCCGGTGATGATGACCGCACTGCAGTCGGGCCGCTTCGGCGCCATCGACTGGGGTGCGGTGCAGGCGGGCGTCACAGTCATGATGGTGCCTTGCCTCATCCTGTTCCTGGTCCTGCAGCGCTTCTACATCCGCGGCCTGATGGCCGGGGCCATCAAATAGACAGACCGAATGGAGTGAGTACATGACCGCATCGCCATCCGCAAAAACCGGAAAACCAAAGCTCGCCTTCCGCCCGCTGCCGGTGCCGCAGGTCGACGTGCACGGCTTCTGGGGCGATCGCGCCGACGCGGTAGCCACACGCACCGCCGATATCCTCTACGACCGCTGCGTCGAGGCCCGCATGCTGGAGCAGATCGACCCGGACCGGCCCTCGCCCGGCGTCGTCATTCCTTTCCACTCGCCCTCGCCCGACGAAGCCGACCGCCAGGGCGCGGAATTCACCGGGTCGACGGTGACCACGCAGATGTTCTGGGATTCCGATCTCGGCAAGACGATCGAGACCGCGGCCTATTCGCTCTACCGGCGCAAGAATCCAGAACTGGAGAAGAAGATCGATGCCGTCATCGACATGTACGGCAAACTGCAGCAGGAGGACGGCTATCTCTCGAGCTGGTACCAGCGCATCCAGCCCGGCAAGCGCTGGACCAATCTGCGCGACTGCCATGAACTCTATTGCGCCGGCCACCTCATCGAGGGTGCGGTCGCCTATTACCAGGCGACGGGAAAACGCAAGCTGCTCGACATCATGTGCCGCTATGCCGACCATATCGCGTCGGTGCTCGGCCCCGAACCCGGCAAGAAGAAGGGCTATTGCGGCCACGAGGAGATCGAGCTGGCGCTGGTCAAGCTGGCGCGGGTGACCGGCGAGCGAAAATACATGGATCTCGCCAAATACTTCATCGACCAGCGCGGCCAGCAGCCGCATTATTTCGACGAGGAGGCCCGCGCCCGCGGCGCCGACCCGAAGGCCTACCATTTCAAGACCTATGAATACAGCCAGTCGCACCGGCCGGTGCGCGAACAGGACAAGGTGGTCGGCCACGCGGTCAGGGCGATGTACCTCTATTCGGGCATGGCCGACATCGCCACCGAATATGGCGACGACAGCTTGCGCGTGGCACTCGACCATCTGTGGGACGATCTCACCACCAAGAGCCTCTACATCACCGGCGGGCTCGGGCCGTCGGCTCACAATGAAGGTTTCACCAGCGACTACGATCTGCCCAACGAAAGCGCCTATGCCGAGACCTGTGCCGCGGTCGGACTGGTGTTCTGGGCGAACCGCATGCTCGGCATGGGGCCGAATGCCCGCTATGCCGACATGATGGAACGCGCCCTCTACAATGGCTCGATCTCGGGCCTGTCGCTCGACGGCTCGCTGTTCTTCTATGAAAACCCGCTGGAAAGCCGAGGCAAGCACAATAGGTGGAAATGGCACCGCTGCCCCTGCTGCCCGCCCAATATCGGGCGCATGGTCGCCTCGATCGGCAGCTATTTCTACAGCCTGGCCGACGACGCGCTGGCCGTCCATCTCTATGGCGACTCGACCGCCCGCTTCGATATATCAGGCGTGCCGGTGAGCCTGACGCAGGCAAGCCGCTATCCCTGGGACGGTGCCGTCGAGATCACGATCGAGCCGCAGGCGCCGGTTGCGTTCACATTGCACCTGCGCATCCCGGCGTGGAGCACCGACGCTGCGCTCAAGGTCAATGGTGAGGCGGTCAAGTTGGCGGATGTCACCAGCGACGGCTACGCGGCGATCCGGCGGACATGGAAGAAGGGCGACCAGGTGCGGCTCGATCTCGAAATGCCGATCGAGCGGCTTTACGCCAACCCGCAGGTGCGCCAGGATGCCGGCCGCGTCGCGCTGTCGCGCGGGCCGCTGATCTACTGCGTCGAGGCGACCGACAATGACGGCCAGCTGCATCGGCTGACGCTGCCAAGGACGGCCAGCCTCGAAGCGCAGCACCGGCCCGAGCTTCTCGGCGGCGTGGTGACGCTGTCGGCTACAGCACTTGCCGATGCCGCAGACGGATGGCAAAGCGGGCTCTACAGGCCCGAACCGCCGGCCACTACCGAGACGCGCCTGACCGCCATTCCCTACTTCGCCTGGGACAACCGCGAGCCTGGCGAAATGCTGGTTTGGCTCAGAGATGGGTGAAGCGGCCTATCTCCTCGGCCACCAGTTCCTGCAATCGCCAAAGATTACGGTCGCGGATACCGCAGGTTTCGAGGTGACGGATGGTCGCGAACAGATATTCAGCGCCCGAGCCCCAATGACCGACGGCCGTGGCCAGCGTTGCCGCGATCACCTGCTTGTCGAGCTTGCCGGCATAACGCGGATTGGCGGGATCGACGACGAAGCCAAGCGCGCGGCATAGGCCGTCACCTGTCCTGACCCGCAGCCAGCGCGGCACGTTGACGGCGGGCAGCACGGTCATCTCGCGGCGCAGCAGCGCTTCGAGATTGGCCGCCACCGGTTCGGCGATCTCGAACACCATGCCCTGGCACTGGCCGCCACGATCGAGCGCCATCATCAGGCCGGGCCGCTCGACCGTGCCGCGAAAACGCTTGACGGTGAAACAGAAGGACCGATGCCAGCCCGTTGCCACCGCCCTTTCGCCGCCACGCAATTCGCCAACCGGATTCCACAACAGTGAACCATAGGCGAACAGCCTTGTGGGCCCCACCGGGGCCGAAGCCAGCACCTCGTCGCGGACGCGCGCATAGTCGGCGTCGGTCATGTAGACCATGCCCGGCGTCGGCCCGGCATCCTCGACCGCGCGCATGGTGCGGGCGACGAGTTCCTCGGTCAGCGCCATCGGCGCCTTGCGCGGCGATACGGCAGAAATCGGCTTGTTCATTTTCGCGCCCCCGGCCCTCTCCGCCATGTTTGCCCAAGGCAGAGGGATACTCAAGGTCCATGTGACCGGCGCGAAATCCGGTGACTGATGCCGGGCGTGCGCGATTTGCTCGCCCGGCTGCTGGTCTATTCTAGTGTTTGGTGCTCTTGCCGCCGATGGGAATGCGCTTTGTCCTGCTCTGCGCCTTCTCGGACTTCGGCAAAGTGACGAACAGCACGCCATTGCGGAAATCGGCCGCTACCTTGTCCTCTTCGACTTCGAAACCGATCGGAATGCGACGTTCGAAGCGGCCGTAGAACCGCTCGGAGAACTGACGTTCCTTGTCGTCGGTTTCGGCCTGTTTTTCACCGCGCAACGTCAGGACGCCGTCATCGAGCAACACCTCGATGTCCTTATCCTCCATGCCGGGTATCTCGGCCGTCACACGGATCTCCTTGTCCGTTTCGGAGATTTCCACGCTGGGCCAGCTACCGCCGGCCGAAGACAACATGGACGGAAGCCGTGAGCCGAAGCCACGAAACATGTCGTCGACAAGGCGGCTCATCTCGCGATGCAGGCTCATGAACGGGTCCTGGTCGCGGTCGCGAAACAGGGTAGAAGCCTGGTTGGCGTCGCGGCTCCATGGCATTAGATCACGAATGGTCATTGCATTGCTCCTTTCTTGATCCTGGTTTTTGTTCGTTTACATGCCATGCTCCGGGGGACAATGCGCCGTCCGACCCACACCCCATTTGCGCTTTCTGTTTTTCGCTCCCTTCTGTTCCGATCCGCTCCACCTGGGAAACACCCTGGACCAGGTCTCGCGGGCCTTCATCGCCTCCGGCTACCTGGTGCCCGAGTTTGACGGCCACAAAACCACCACTCTCCGCGGCGCCGCCATGAAGCCGGCGCCCGCGTCGGCACCGGTATGATTGATTTGGGGTTTGCCGCGGTGGGGTCAAGATCCGATAATGCAATGTGATCGTAGAACTGCGGTGGCGCCCGCCACGCCGGCGCGCGTGGCGGTCACGGCGGAGGCCGCCGGCCGGTGCGAAATCCGGACACCGCGGAACGAGACCAAGTCTGAGGCGTTTTACTCGGTTGGAGGGCGTTATGAACGATGCGTCGGCGAAGCCCATCGGGCCGGTGCTTACATCGGCCGAACGGGTCAACACGCTATCGCATTTTCATCGCGCTGAGATCGCGCGCATGGCGGGGTGGCGAGATCGGCTCGACCGGACGACGAACTGGGCGATCACGGTGGTGGCGGCGCTGCTTTCGGTGTCGCTGTCCACGGCCAGTGCGCATCACGGCGTGCTGCTGTTCGCCATGCTGCTGATCCTCCTGCTGCTGTGGATCGAGGCGCGCCGCTATCGCTTCTTCGATTTCTATCGGGCTCGCGTGCGCCAGTTCGAGCGTCACTATTTCGCGCAGATCTTCTCCCCGCAACCCGACTTTGCCTCTGATTGGCTGCTCATCGTCGGCGAAGGCCTGCGCGCGCCGAAGTTTCTGCTGTCGCAGCGCGCTGCGCTGGCGCGCCGCCTGCGGCGAAACTACATCTACCTGTTCCTGATCCTACTGCTGGCCTGGATGGTCAAGATATCGACCCCCAGTCTTCAGGCCGTGGGCCTCAGGACCGGGTTTGTCGGTTCGCTTCGCGAGGCCGTCGACAGCGCCGCCCTTGGCCCCATTCCCGGTGTGGCGATCGTGGTCGTTGTGGCGGCATTCTATGCCGGGCTGTTCGCCATCGTCTTTTTCGTGGCCGGCGACGACGGCGAACTTTCCTTCGGCGACGTCCATGTTTGACGTCGATGTCTGGCGACACGCGGCTGCAACGCAAATGATGGCCTGCGCGTTGTGATGGTCAGTCTGCCGAGGCGTTTTGAGGGAATTCATGACCTGTCGATCGGCAACGACGTCACGCAGCATTGCGCTGGCCCTTTTGCTGGCCGTATTCGGTTTGGCGTCGGCAGGCACGACCTTCGCCGCCCAGCCGGCAGGCCACGCTTCGGGCATGGGTGGCTCAGCGGAGGGGGTGTTCGTCGCCGAGATCGTCTTGCTGCTTCTGGTCGGCCGGGGTGTCGGAGAGATCTTCCAGCGCCACGGTCAGCCGGCGGTCATGGGCCAGCTCATCGGCGGCATCCTGCTCGGGCCCTCATTGTTCGGCTGGCTGTGGCCCGACGCGCAGCACCTGATCTTCTCGACCGATCCGGCGCAGAAAAGCATGATCGACGCGGTCTCGCAGCTCGGCATTCTGCTGCTTCTGCTCTTGACCGGCATGGAGACAGACCTGCGCCTCGTGCGCCGGGTGGGGGCGGCCTGCTTTTCTATCTCGATCACCGGCGTCATCGTGCCCTTCGTCTGCGGTTTCGCACTGGCGCAGTTCCTGCCCGATACATTGCTGCCTGACCCGACGCAACGCGTCGTCGCCGGGCTGTTCCTGGGCACGGCGCTATCGATCTCCTCAGTCAAGATCGTCGCCATGGTGGTGCGCGAAATGAACTTCATGCGCCGCAATCTCGGCCAGGTCATCATCTCATCGGCGATCATCGAGGATACGATCGGCTGGCTCATCATCGCCGTCACCTTCGGCATCGCCACCAACGGCAGCCTGCAGCTGCTGCCGCTGCTCACCACGGTCGCCGAGGTGGCGCTGTTCATGGTGTTCTCCTTCACCATAGGCCGCCGGCTGGTGTTCATGCTGATCCGCTGGAGCAACGACTCTTTCCGCAGCGAATACGCCGTCATCACCGTCATCCTCCTCATCATGGGCGTGATGGCGCTGATCACCAATCTGATCGGTGTGCACACCGTCCTCGGTGCCTTCGTCGCGGGCATCCTTGTTGGCGAATCGCCGATCCTGTCCGCCCACATCGAGGGCCAATTGCGCGGCGTCATCACAGCGCTGTTCATGCCAATCTTCTTCGGCATGGCCGGCCTGTCAGCCGACCTCACCGTGCTTGCCGACCCGACGCTGGCGCTGCTGACGCTGGCGCTGCTGGTCATTGCCAGTATCGGCAAGTTCGGCGGCGCCTTCCTCGGCGGCAGGATTGCCGGCATGTCGCTGAAGGAGGCAATCGCCGTCGGCAGCGCCATGAACGCACGCGGCTCGACCGAGGTCATCGTCGCCAGCATCGGCCTGTCGATGAACATCCTCTCCCACAACCTCTTCACCATGATCGTCACCATGGCCGCCCTCACCACGCTCGCCATGCCACCAATGTTGCGCTGGGCGCTCGGCCGCTTGCCTGTCGACGATGTCGAGAAGCAGCGCGTCGACCGCGAATTGCTCGACGAGCGCGGCTTCGTCTCGAAGCTTGAGCGGCTGCTGCTGCTGGTCGACGACAGCCCGATCGGCAAATTCACCGCCTACCTCGCCGGACTGGTTGGCGGCGGCAGCGGCATGCCGACCACTTTGCTCCATCTCAAGGATGGCAAGCTCGCCGGCCCGACCCGCGACAAGGGCCCGGAACAGTCAGCCAAGGAAGTGAAGAAGGGTGCGCAGAAGAGCGCAAAGGCCGTCAGCAAGGCCGAGGACACCTTGGTCGCGAAAGTCCATCTGACCACCCGCACTGAATCCGCGGCGACAGCCGCGACGATCGCCGAGGAGGCCCGCAAAGGCTACGGCCTGCTGGTGCTCGGCCTGGAAGACGCTTTCACGGTGAAGGGGTCTTTCACTCCGGCGCTGAACGACATCACCGAAGGGTTCGACGGCCCGCTATGCCTGGTGCTGAACGGCGCCGGATCCACCGGCAAGATGCCGGTATTGCGGACCGGAACCACCATACTGGTTCCCGTCAACGGCACCGAAGTGTCACGCCGCGCCGCCGATCTGGCCCTGGCGCTGGCACGCCCGAACCGGGCGCGCGTGAAGGTTCTCTACGTCTCGAAGGCGGCGCGGCAAGGCGGGAGGATCACGTCCGTCTCGCACCGGCGCGAGGAAGCCATGCTGAAGGATATTGCCGATCTGGCCGTTCGTTATGGCGTACAGGTCGACACCGCAATCCGCACCCGCGCCACCCCTGACAAGGCGATCGCCAGGGAGGTCGCCAAGGGGGCTGCCCTGGTGGTGATGGGTGTAACGCAAAGGCCGGGCGAAGAGCTGTTCTTCGGCGATACCGCGACGGCGGTGCTTGCCGCCGTCACCTGCCCGGTGGTGCTTCTGGCCAGCGAACGCATCCGCTCCGCGGAGGCCAGAAAGGAGGTTACCGAGGTTGGCGCTTGATCTACACTCCGCCGGAAGACGGCATTCGAGCCTAGAAGCCGAAGAAGTGCTTGCCGATCATGTAGCCCAGCGCCGCCACGACCAGCGGGAACAGTGCCGGTGCGGCCTTGCTGAACACGGAGATCCTGGCGTCCTTTGGCGGCATATAACGCGCGTTGCCGAGATTCTTGGTCATGGCTACTCCAGGCGGATCGCTTGATTAGCAAATGCTTATTAACAACATGGTCGCATTAACGGTTTGCAAAGAAATTAGATCGAATAGCCGACCATTGGCCGGGGGGGCGCAGGGTTGAACAAGCGCACGCCATGCGTGCGCAGTCGAACAGGCAGCGAGGCCTTTAAAAAAGAAATCCGGGAGCTATGTCGGACTGGCCGCCTCTCGTTCGTCCTTTGGCCATTGAACAAACAATCACGAAAGGATCTGGAATATGCCCGGCACCGTACGTCTGCACCGCGTTCTGACGACCAGCCCGCAGAAGGTCTATCGCGCCTTCACCGAGGCGGATGCGCTGGCGAAATGGCTTCCGCCGAACGGCTTCACCTGCACGGTCGATCACCTTGAGGCGAAGGTCGGCGGGACGTTCAAGATGGCCTTCCGCAACTTCACGACCGGCGGCAGCCATTCCTTCGGCGGCGAGTATCTCGAACTCGTTCCAGGAGAACGCCTGCGCTATACCGACCGATTCGACGACCCCAACCTGCCCGGCGAGATCCAGGTGACCGTAATCTTGAAAAAAGTGTCGGTCGGCACCGAGATCGACATCACCCAGGCCGGCATTCCGGATGCGATTCCGGTCGAGGCCTGCTATCTCGGCTGGCAGGAATCGCTCAGGAACCTGGCAAAGCTCGTCGAACCCGAGATCAATCAGTAGGCTGCGGCCGCCAGCTTTGGGTGTCGCACAAAAAGCGGCACGGAGAGCTTGACCAGAGACGGCGCATGTGGACCTTTTCCACCCAAAGGGAGGTTTGCATGCGACGTTTCCTGGCCGTGCTTTGCGCTGTAATCCTTGCCTCTTCGGCTGAGGCCAAAACGCTTTACTACGGCGGCAGGGCGGGCATGGAGGTCACAATCGTCAAGGCATCCGGCATCGGCTCTTCGCATGCCAGGATACTGACCGGGCACACAAGGCGGAATGCAATCGCCTTCTGCCGCGACTATGTTGGCAAGGTGACCGAGGACTGCATTGCCAAGGAGTTGCAAACGCCCTTGCACCTCGAGATCACCGCTAACTGCCGGACCGGCAAATTCACCACCCTCTATGGTGCAAACATGCGGTTCCAGGGCCGCAACCCCGATGCGGACGCGACGACGGACTATTTGATATCGGACACCGACGACGATGTGGTGCTGGATGGCTCGGGTGCCTCGGGATACGACTACACTCTGGACCAGTTCAAAGCCCTGTGCCCCAATCGCGTGCGCTAAGACCATTCGCGAGGCATTGCCGCCTTGCCTGGCCCGCAAAGCCTGAAGATTGGAGTGTGCAGGCACAGCCATTTGTCGATACTCGTCATCGCAGTTTGACGCCTCCGGGCGTGTCGTGAATGCAGCGGAGGCCAAAAGCATGACCCTTACCAACCGGGACATCGTCGAATTGACCGCGTGGCGGCGCCAGTTGCACCAGCATCCGGAAATCTCGAACGAAGAGGAGAAGACGGCAAAAGAGGTCATCGACTTCCTCGCCGATACCAGACCGGACAAGGTGCTGACCGGATTGGGCGGCCACGGCGTCGCGGCCATATACGACAGCGGCAGAGCGGGGCCGACGGTGCTGTTCCGATCGGAGCTCGATGCCTTGCCGATCGAAGAACTTTCGGGCGTACCGCATTCGTCGCGCGTGCCTGGCAAGTCGCATATGTGCGGCCATGACGGACATACCGCGATCCTTGCATCCCTCGGCCGCCAGCTCGGGCGCGAGAGGCCAGCAAGCGGCCGCGTCGTGCTGATGTTCCAGCCGGCGGAAGAAACCGGCAATGGCGCGGCCGGCATCATCGCCGATCCGCGTTTCGGCGAGATCGCGCCGGATTTCGCCTTCTCGCTGCACAACCTGCCCGGCGTGCCGTTCGGCGAAGTGCGGCTCAAACCCGGCGTGGTCAACTGTGCTTCACGCGGCATGCGCATCGTGCTGGAGGGCAAGACCGCGCATTCGTCGATGCCGGAGACCGGCGTCTCGCCGATGCTGGCGATCAGCGAGCTGATGCCGGCCCTCCCCGCGCTCAGGCGCGGAACCTTCGCCGACGACGCCTTCTCCATGGTCACCGTTACTCATGCCGCAATGGGCGAAGCCGTGTTCGGCATCGCGCCTGGTCATGCCGAGGTGTGGGCGACGCTGCGGACCCGCCGCGACGAGCGTATGGCAGACCTGTGCGCCGCCGCCGAGGCGCTGGTCGCGAAGATTGCCGCCGAGCATCGCCTCGCTGCCCGGTGGGACTATCACGAAATCTTCGTCGCCAGCGTCAACGCGCAGGATGCGGTGGAGCACCTGCAACGCGCGCTCGGCGAAGAGGGCGTCGCGCACAGCGAAGAGGCCCTGCCGATGCGCGCCTCGGAAGATTTCGGCCTGTTCGGTCACAGCGCGTCATCGGCGATGTTCTTCCTCGGCGCAGGCGAGCGGCACCCTTCATTGCACAATCCGGACTATGATTTTCCCGACGACCTGATCCCGATCGGCTCAAGGATTTTCATGCGCGCGGCACGCAATCTTCTGGGCTGACTCGATGTTGGAACAGCCTGACGCAGATGGACATCCGCAGCTGGCGAACGCAGCGCGCGCTAATGCCGCTTGAAGTACTGGACCTCACGCTCGTGCTTCTCGGCGGCCTCGCGCGATTTGAACGTACCGAGATTTCTGCGCTTGTGGGTTTTTGGATCGACCTTCCGGGAATAGAGTCGGAACTCCCCGGACTTCAGCTTGCGGATCATGGCAACCTCCTGTGCCAATATTGAATTCGTCAGGGCCACGCCGGTTCCGTCGGTCCATGCGGGCTGCGGCAGTGGCGAGAAGCGGTTGGCGACCTATGTCACAAGAGCGCGGGTGGAACGCGAGGACGGAAATCAGCCTTTAGATCGAAAGGAACACGCAGTGCCAAAGACGCCGAAGAACACGATTTGCCTCTGGTTCGACAAGGACGCCGAGGCTGCGGCTCGTTTCTACGCGGAGACCTTTCCAGACACCAAGGTGGGTGCCGTTCACCGTGCGCCGAGCGATTTTCCGTCCGGCAAGCAGGGCGATGTGCTGACGGTCGAATTCACCGTCGCCGGCATTCCCTGCATCGGACTGAACGGCGGCTCCGCGTTCAAGCAAAGCGAGGCCTTCTCGTTCCAGATCGCCACCGACGATCAGCAGGAAACCGACCGCTACTGGAATGCTATTGTCGGCAATGGCGGCCAGGAGAGTGCGTGCGGCTGGTGCAAGGACAAATGGGGCGTGTCCTGGCAAATCACGCCGCGCACACTGATCGAGGCGATGGCGGCCGGCGGCGACGAAGCCAAGCGCGCGTTCGATGCGATGATGGACATGAAGAAGATAGACGTCGCAGCGATTGACGCGGCCCGGCGCGGCTGAGGCTCTTTCACTGCCGAGTTTTATCTGACCTTGATGACGACCTTGCCCTTGGCACGTCCGCTTTCGACGTAAGCCAGAGCCTCGTTGGTCGCTTCGAAGGGAAATATCCGATCGACAACCGGGCGGATCGCTCCGGATTCGATGAGGGATGCAATCTTGCTCAACTGATCACCCTGCGCCCACATGAAAAGGAACGAGAACTTCACGCCGCGGCGTTTGGCTTTGGTCCGGATATCTCGGCTCAACAGGCGCAGTATCAGCCTCAGCACGGGGTTCAGTCCCTTTTCCCGGGCGAATTCGGGATCCGGCGGACCGGAGATGGAGATCAATTTCCCACCCGGTTTCAGCACATTCAGCGATTTTTCAAGCGTCTTTGCGTCCTGGCTGTTCAAGACGACGTCGTATCCCGACAGAACTTTCTCGAAGTCGTCCTTCCTGTAGTCGACGACGATATCGGCGCCGAGGCCCTTGACCAGGTCGGCACTCGCCGCGCTCGCGGTGGTCGCAACCGTGGCGCCGAGGTGCTCTGCCAATTGGATGGCGAACGTTCCCACGCCGCCGGAACCGGCCTGAATGAAGACTTTCTGTCCCTTCCCTAGGTTTGCCCTTTCAATGAGCGCCTGCCAGGCGGTCAGCCCGACCAGCGGGATCGAGGCCGCCTCTTCCATGCTGAGATTTTTGGGCTTCAGGGCCACGTCGGCTTCGTCCATGGCGATGAACTCGGCGAATGCACCGATCCGTCCATCGCGCGGCCGTGCATAGACATCGTCGCCAGGTTTGAACTTGCGGACTTTCGATCCCACGCGGACAATCCTACCGGCCACGTCATGGCCCAGGATAAAGGGCCTGCGATAGGGCAGGATGAGCTTGAACTCTCCGGTTCTGATCTTGGAATCGAGGAGGTTCACGGCCGCGGCGTGGACCTCGACCAGGACGTCATTGTCCCCAAGCACCGGCTCCGGCATCTCGGCCAGCCGCAGAATGCCCTTCTTGTTATATTTATCGACGACGAATGCCTTCATGACAGTGACTTCCTGAAAATGTTTGTTGATGTTCCGCGACGAAAAAACCGCCCTGAGAAAGACGTCAGGCATCGAGGAAGGCCAAGGCCTTCAAGACGAAATCGGCGTGGTACTGGAAGACCCCGCCATGTCCGGCATCGGGATAGATCACCAGTTGCGCTCCAGGGATACGCCGGGCGAGATCGTGCGTGTTGCCGGTTGGCACCATCCTGTCGTGATCTCCGTTCGCAACCAAAGCAGGAATTCGGACGGCGCTCAGGTCCTGCGGCGCCTGCAGTCCGTAAGCCTTGATCGCCTTGAGCTGAGCGCGGAACGCGCTCAGCGATACCGGCTTGTCGCGATCGGCGTGGCGCTCCGTCAACCGCTGCAGGAAAGCTTTGGCGGCGCGGCGCCCATTCGCCGTCCTTGTGAAGAAGAGATAGTATTTCGGATCCCGAAGAGTAAGCGCCCCCTTGATCATGTCGACGATCGTCAACGGCGTCACCTTGTCGATGCCTTCGCCACCGGCCGGCCCGGTGCCGGCCAGGATGAGCTTGCGCACAAGCCTGGGCTCGCTCAGCACGATCTCCTGCGCCACGAAGCCGCCGAGCGAAAAGCCGAAGAGATCTACTTCTTCGAGCCCCAGCGCCCGGATAAAGGCGACCGCATCCCGTGCCATCTCGGCAACGCTTGACGGCGTTTTGCCGCCCGAAGCACCGATGCCCCTATTGTCGAAGGCAATCACCCACCGGGTCGCGGCGAGGCCATCGACGATGCGTGGATCGAAGTTGTCCAGTTGAGCAGCGAGATGGTTGAGCAGGATCACCGGTACGCCGGTCCTGGGGCCGAGCTCCCGGTAGACGAACGCCGTGCCGCCGACATCCACCGAACGCGTCGGCGTGTCCTGGAACGACGCTGGTGAGCGGGGCGACTGATTGAACCTATGCGTCGTGCCTGGCACCTCCGTCTTGTGGGGATTGGCCAATTGTGTCGTCGTTGCTAGGCGCATGTGCGTGATATCCTCTATCTGACTGTTCTTCAGACCGGCAGGCGGAACTGCTTGCGCAGGCTCTTGTCGAATATCCCCGCGGGGGCAAAGCGGCGCAGGAGGCTGACCTGGCGCGCTGCTTTGCCGGCGGTATAGCGCCGTCGCGGATTGGCATCGGTCGCCGCCTTGACGACCACCTGGGCCACCACTTCCGGTCGATCGGCTACAGGCATCACATCGCGAAGGAGCGCTTCGAGCCCGGCTCGTGCCCGATCGTATTCTTTCAACAGGGAATCCGGCTCGATTCCGTTCTGGTCGAAGACGGTACGCACGTATGCAGGTTCGATGACCGAGACGCGGATATTGAAGGCACGAACCTCGTGATCGAGCGATTCCGAATAGCCCTCGAGCGCGTGCTTGACCGCCGAATAATACGCTGAATACGGCGCCGGCACGAATCCCAATACCGAGCCGATATTGACGATGCGTCCTTCGCCGCGCCGCCGCATCGACGGCAACACCGCATTGGTCACGCGGATGACACCGAACAGATTGACGTCGAACAGAGCCTGCACTTGTGCCACTGAGGATTCCTCGGCGCCTCCAAGCAGACCGACGCCGGCATTGTTGACCAAGAGGTCGATCCGGCCGGTCTGCGCGAGCACCGTTGAGACAAGTGCGGTGACGGCCTCGCCATCGGTCACATCACAAATCAGCATGGTCACCCCGTCCGGGCCGTTGGCCTTGCGGCGGCTCGTTCCGAAGACAGTGAACCCTGCCCGCACTAGCGCCTCGGCGCTGGCGCGGCCGATGCCCGAGGAGGCTCCGGTAACGATCGCGGTTTTTCCCGAATTCATAGTCATTTCGTGCTCCAAGCTGATGGGGGCTAGCTTTTATGCGCCCGTTGAATTACACTCATAATATCAGATTATGCTCATAATGCAATAGCAGAAAGGAATGGCAGCCATGCGTTACGAAAAGGGCCGGAAAGCCGCGTCACGCAGCCGGATCATGGAGGTCGCCGCCGACCGCTTTCGCGGCGACGGCATAGCCGCGTCCGGACTTGCGACCATCATGAGCGACGCCGGCCTGACGAACGGCGCGTTTTATCCCCACTTCCAATCCAAGGCGGAGCTTGTGCGCGAAAGCGTGGCGGCAGCCATGGAGCTTCAGGCGCAGCAGATGGCGGAAGCATTGGCCGCGGGTGGCCCGGAGATGGCCATTGAGGCGTATCTCTCGGCCGAGCATCGAGACAATCCGGGAAAGGGCTGCGCGTCAGCCGCGCTGCTGCCGGAGCTGGCGCGTCAGCCACCTGAAACGCGCGACGCCTATACCGACCATTTGCTGGCTTTGGTGCGCCAATTGGCTGAGGCACTCCCGCGGGCCAAGGACCCGGAAGGCCTAGCGCTTGCTGTTTTTGCGACGGTCATCGGTGCGCTTCAAATGGCTCGCGCTGTGAAAGGGAGCGAATTGTCCGATCGCATCCTCGCGGCAGGGAAAGAGGCGGCGCGGACGCTGGTCCAGCCACACATGGGCACGTAAAGGACATCCTCAAACGGATTGGACGCAACGCGCAAAGCCCCGCGCAGGCTCAACCTTGTGCGATCTGCCGAAGTCGCGCGGCAAGCCGACGGCGACCCTAGAGGTCGAGAGCGACCGTCATGCCGCGGACTTCGGCCATTTCCAGCAACAGGTCCTGCAGTCTTTCGTCCAGCCCGGCACCGGTCAGCGTCAGAAGCTCCCTGATGCTCTCTTTCATCGATATGACGGCGGCACCTGTCTTCTCGGCGAGCAGCCGTCCGATGGCCGCTCGGATCAGGTCGTCCTGACCAAGCATTGTTTCACCTCCCAACGCTCTACAACCTCCCCCACCGGCAGTTCCGTGAATGTGTCGAAATCGAGAATGGGCCTGTCGGCTCTTCCAGGATTTCGAAACGCTCCATCCCAAATCTCCCCTGCACAAAAGCAGCTACCAGCCGATACTCCTAAAAGGTTTACTCCGCGATATCTTTTTCGCGTCTTGGTTGTAGCGAATGCCGGCAAGCTAGTCATGGCGTAAGACTGCACGATCAAAATCCCTGAGCGCTGTTCTAAATCCTGACGCGTCTCAACTTATTGGAAGACATGCGGAAAACGCAGGGCATTGATAGGAGGATGCCGTAGTGGCCGGCGAAGCCACTGACCGACTTTGCCGATTCAGCCGCGACCTCGCGCGGAGGACGGATATCATCGAGCGGATGAAGGAAAGCTGCCAGCGTTGAGGCGTAGCCTACTGCCTACTGCCTACTGCCTACTGCCTACTGCCCTACTGCCCTACTGCCCTACTGCCCTACTGCCCTACTTCCCGCAGTGATGATCGTTGATCTTGTTCAACGCATTCGCATCGGGTCCGACGCGATGGTAGGAACAGGCGCCAGCCGCCGTCGTGAACAGCTGCTGATCATAGTAACGCGGGCCGCCGAACAAGATCTCGATGAGATCGCCTTCGGCGGGAACGTAGCGTTCGGAGTGGGCTCGGCGGTCGTAATGCCGGTCGCCAGCGAATGCCGGGGCACAGAGGCTTGAGCCCATTGCCACAGCGAGAGCTAGGATCGCAACGCATTTAGTGGTCATCGGCAACATCCTCCCGGCCATTCCGGAATCATACCATACATCCAAAATCGCCAGCCGGACAAAAGTTCCAACGAAGACCTCGATAGGTCTTGCCGAAGCAGGCCACCTCGCTCATCCATGGCGCGTGGAAATGTGGGACCAGTGATGACCGATGGAAGCCTTCATCTCGTCGAAGGGACGATCGGCCAATTGCGCCGCGCGCTCGACGACCGCACCGTCACCAGCGTCGAACTGGTCGGGGCATATCTCAGGCGCATCGCGCATTTCGACCGCCACGGCATCAGCCTCAACGCCGTCCCGGTGCTCAATCCAGCGATGTTCGAGGAAGCTGCCGCCTCCGACCAGCGGCGGCTCAGGGGTGCTGTGCTCGGGCCGCTCGACGGCATCCCCTACACCGCCAAGGACAGTTACAAGGTCGCCGGCCTGACGGTGGCCGCCGGCTCGCCGGCCTTCGAGCGTCTCGTCGCCAATGAGGACGCTTTCACCATCGCCCGGCTGCGCGCCGGCGGCGCCGTGCTGATCGGCCTGACCAACATGCCGCCAATGGCCAATGGCGGCATGCAACGCGGTGTCTACGGCCGCGCCGAAAGCCCCTATAACGCGGACTTCCTGACTGCGGCCTTCGCGTCGGGCTCATCCAATGGCTCCGGTACCGCGACGGCGGCCAGCTTCTGCGCCTTCGGGCTAGGCGAGGAAACCTGGTCGTCTGGCCGCGCGCCGGCGACCAACAACGCGCTGGTCGCCTACACACCATCACGCGGCATCATTTCAGTGCGCGGCAACTGGCCGCTGGTGCCAACCATGGATGTCGTGGTGCCGCACACGCGCAGCGTGCCCGACATGCTCGAACTGCTCGACGTGATCGTCGCCGACGATCCCGAGACGCTAGGCGATTTCTGGCGTGCGCAGCCCTGGGTCGTCTTGCCGAAAAGCTCCGACGTGCGGCCGCCACGCTATGCCGACCTCGCACTGGCGGGATCGTTGAAAGGCATGCGCCTCGGCGTGCCCAGAATGTATATCGGCCGCGACAGCGACGCCGATGCGCCGATCGAAACCCGCGCCTCGGTGCTTGCCCTGTGGGAGCAGGCGGCGGCCGATCTCAGGCGGCTTGGCGCCGAGGTGATCGAGGTCGATTTTTCCGTTGTCTCCAACTACGAACGCGACCGCCCCGGCTCACGCACTATGGTCGAGCGCAGATTGGTGCCGCCGGACTTCGCCGAGCGCGAACTCTGGGATCTCTGCATCTGGGGCTGGGACGATTTTTTGCGCGCCAACGCCGACCCCGCGCTGCCCGATCTCGTTTCGGTCGATGGCCCCAAAATCTTCCCGCACCCGCCGGGCACACTGCCCGACCGCTACGAAGGCGGCTTTGACCTGGCCGAGTATGTCGAGCGCGCGCGAGCCGGCGTCACGCCTTTCGCGGAAATTCCAACGCTCGAAGAGGGCCTGAAGGGGCTGGAGACGACGAGACGGATCGATTTCGAGGACTGGCTGGATGCACTGGGCATCGACGCGGTGGTGCTGCCCGCCGCCGCCGATGTCGGCCCGTCCGACGCCGACGTCAACGAGGCATCCGCCGCCATTGCCTGGCGCAACGGCACCTGGGTCGCCAACGGCAATCTGGTCTGGCGCCATTTCGGCATCCCGACCGTCACCGTGCCGATGGGCACCATGGCCGACATCGGCATGCCGGTCGGCCTCACCTTCGCCGGCAAGGCTTACGACGACGAGAGGCTGCTGCGCATGGCCGGCGATTTCGAGCGCTCCACGCAGCGCCGCACCCGCCCGCCGCGCACGCCCGAGCTGCCCGACGAAGTCTTTTCGAGCCGCCCTGCCCGAGCCGGCGACGGCAAGGCGCCGCCGCTTGCCATAAAACTCGCCGCCGAGACGCGGCCTTCCGGCGAGCAGCACGAGATCCTCATCACGCTCGACCTGCCCAACGAAGCCGCCGAGGCGGCCAGCATCCAGGTGCATGTCAACGGCGAGGCGGTCGCGGTGCAGCGGAGTGGCCAGCGCTTCAACGGGCATGCCCTCGTCCCGGCCGCCGAGCATCAGCGGTCCCACAGCGTCTGGCGCGGCTCGTATGGCTCGATCGTGACGGCGGTAGTGCGCCTGGAGGATGGGCGTAGCGCAGGTGCTTATGCGGTCACTGGCGGCATCGGGTGAGCGGAGCGGGAAGAACCCAGCACCGCCGTCGAGTTCCTTGGCGCCCCCCTCTGTCCTGCCGGACATCTCCCCCACGAGGGGGGAGATTGGCCGTCACCGCGACCTTCGTCAATCTTCAACGTAGCAGGAGGAGAGCCAGCGCCGAAACTGCCAATCTCCCTCCTTGTGGGGGAGATGTCCGGCAGGACAGAGGGGGGCGCCGTAGAGCGCCATCTGCAAAATGCCGGCCTCTCAATCCGTCCTTATCCACACGCCTTTCGTATTGAGATATTCGTCGAGGTGCTCCGCCCCGCCCTCGCGGCCGTAGCCGCTCATCTTGTAGCCGCCGAACGGCACGGCCGGGTCGATGGCGTGGTAGGTGTTGACCCAGACCGAGCCGGCGCGCAGGCGGTTGGCCAGCTGGTGCGCCTTGCCGAGGTCGCGGGTGAACACGCCGGCGCCCAGCCCATAGGGCGTGTCATTGCCGCGCCGCACCACCTCGTCCAGCGTGTCGAACGGCAACGCAGAGATGACCGGGCCGAAGATTTCCTCGCGGGCGATGCGCATGTCGTCGGTGACACCGGAAAAGACGCTGGGCGTGATGAAGTTGCCCGCTCCAAGCGCACCTTCGGTGATGCGGTTGCCGCCGGTGACCAGCCGCGCGCCTTGCCTTGTGCCATCCTCGATGAATCCAGCGACGCGTTCGAGTTGCTTGGGCGAAATCAGCGGTCCGATCTCGGTCTCGGGGTCGGCGCCATCGCCGATCCGGAGCTTCGCCGCATAGGCCGAGACCCGCTCGACGAACTCGTCATGGATCGGCCGTTCGACGAACAGCCGCGAGCCGGCGATGCAGATCTGGCCGGAATTGGCGAACACCGACATCGCCGCGATCGGCACCGCGCGATCGAGATCGGCGTCGGCGCAGACGATGACCGGCGACTTGCCGCCAAGCTCCAGCGAGACGCGCTTCATGTTGCCGGCCGAGGCGCGCAGGATGTTCTGGCCGGTCACTGTCGAGCCGGTGAAGACGATCTTGTCGACGTCCATATGGGCGGCGAGCGGCGCGCCCACCTCGGCACCAGTGCCGGTGACGACATTGACGACGCCGGGCGGCACGCCGGCCTCCATCATCAGCGCGCCGATCAGCAGCGGCGTCAGCGGCGCTTCCTCGGAAGGCTTCAGCACGATGGTGCAGCCGGTCGCCAGCGCCGGGCCGATCTTCCAGATCGACGCGGCGGTCGGCGCATTCCACGGAATGATCGCGCCAACGACGCCGACCGGCTCCTTGCGCGTGTACGAAATGATCTCGCCCGGCAGCGAATTGCCGATCGTGTGGCCATGGATCGCTGTCGCCATGCCGGCGTAGAAGCGCAGCATGCCAAGCACGCGGTTCTTGTTGGCGAGCGTGCGCACGATGGGCATGCCCATATCCATGGTGTCTGAACGCGCGATCTCCTCCCAATGGCGCTCCATCAGGTCGGCGATCTTCAGCAGCAGCACCTGGCGCTCATAGGGTTTGAACCGGCTCCACGGCCCGTCGAAGGCGCGCCGGGCCGCCGCCACCGCGAGGTCGATATCGCTGGAATCGGAGAGCGGCACAGTGCCGATCACGGCGCCGGTGGCGGGTTGCGCGTCTCGAACGTCCGGCCGCTGAGCGCATCGCACCAGGCGCCATCGATCAGCATCTTGCGGTGCCGGCCATCGATGGGCGTGTGCAGAGGCAAATCTGTCACCGAGACCGTCATGCTCATGTCCTCATTTCCGCTGATCTAGCGGGCGGCCCAGATAAGACCCCGCTCGACAATCAAGGCCATTTCTGGGACCGCGAACTCGTCGGCATTGTGCCCCAGCGCGCTGTAAAAAACCTTTCCCGCGCCATAGCGTCGCTTCCAGACGACCGGCATGACAACGCCGCCTATCCCCGGGAAATGCGCGTCGGTGAAGGTGGTCGTGGCCAGCACCTCGTTGCTCGGGTCGACGTGCATGTAATACTGCTCCGACCGGTAGGCGAAATCGGCGATGCCGGATGTGATCGGGTCGTCCGGCCTGGTGACGGCAACCCTATAGTCGATAATATCGCCGGGATGCGCGACCCACTGGCCACCGGTCATGAACTGATAGTCGGGTTCGTTGCGAAAACTGTCGCCCATCGTGCCGTGAAAGCCGCCGAGCCCGCTGCCTCCGCGAACGGCAAGCGTCAGGTTCTGAAGTTCGGCTTTCTCGATCGTCGACATCGTGATCACCGGAACGATGAGATCGAAAGAGGCAAGCTCTGGATCGGCGAACATCGCGGTCCCCTGGCCGAGCGTGATGTCGAATCCGTTGCGCTCAAGCAGCGAGCTGATGATTTTGGCGCTGCGCTCCGGTGTGTGACCTTCCCAGCCGCCCCAGGCGATCAAAGCCTTCTTCGCCATGGTGTACCTCCCTGAAATGATCCGTCTTGACCGATCCGGTGTCAGCGCCAGCCCAGCGCCGGGGCAACATGGGTCAGGATCGCCTCGATGACATGCGCATTGTAGTCGACGCCGAGCTGGTTCGGAACGGTGAGCAGCAGCGTATCGGCCTCGGCGATCGCCTCGTCCTCAGCCAATTCCTTGATCAGCACGTCCGGCTCGGCGGCGTAGCTGCGGCCGAAGATCGCCCTGGTGTTCTCCTCGATGAAGCCGATCTGGTCGCGGCTCTCATTGCCGCGTCCGAAATAGGCGCGGTCGCGATCGTCGACCAGCGCGAAGATGCTGCGGCTGACAGAGACGCGCGGTTCACGACTGTGGCCGGCAGCCTTCCAGGCCTCGCGGTAGATGCGGATCTGCTCGGCCTGCTGGACGTGGAACGGCTTGCCGCCCTCGTCGAATTTGAGCGTCGAGCTTTGCAGGTTCATGCCAAGCTTCGCCGCCCATTCCGACGTGGCGTTGGTCGCTGCACCCCACCAGATCCGCTCGCGCAAGCCCTCCGAATGCGGCTCAAGCCGCAGCAGGCCAGGCGGGTTGGGGAACATCGGCCGTGGATTGGGCCGTGCGAACCCCTCGCCGCGCAGAGTGTCAAGGAAGACCTCGGCGTGATGCCGCGCCATGTCGGCGTCGCTTTTGCCTTCCGGCGGCGCGTAGCCGAAATAGCGCCAGCCGTCGATCACCTGTTCGGGCGAGCCGCGGCTGATGCCGAGTTGCAGGCGGCCGCCGGCGATGATATCGGCCGCGCCCCCATCCTCCGCCATGTAGAGCGGATTCTCGTAGCGCATGTCGATGACGGCCGTGCCGATCTCGATGCGGCTGGTCTTGGCGCCGACAGCCGCCAGCAGCGGGAACGGCGAAGCGAGCTGGCGGGCGAAATGATGCACGCGGAAATACGCTCCGTCCGCGCCAAGCTGTTCGGCCGCGACGGCAAGGTCGATGGATTGCAAAAGCGCATCCGATGCCGAGCGCACCTGCGATTGCGACGAGGGCGTCCAGTGCCCAAACGACAGGAAACCGATTTTCTTCATAGCCATGCGATATAAGGATGCGCGCCGGGCTTCAATGCAAAAGAAGTTTTCCAGCGCGCCCGGTCTAACGCTCATGCATCGCTATTTTCGAAGGCACCGATGCCTTGTGCGATGAGGTTTGTCGCCATCACCAGCGAGACGATTGCCGCGGAATTGAACACGACCACCCACCATTTGCCGCCGGTCAGGAAGCCGTAGCCGTCGGCGACGGCCAGCCCCCAATCGGCCGATGGCGGCTGGATGCCGAGGCCGAGAAAACTCAGCGTCGCGATCGAAAAGAACGCGTAGCCTAGCCGGGTGACGAGTTCGATGAGGATAGTCTCCCTGATGTTGGGCAATATCTCCAGGAACATGATGGCAAGCGCGCCTTCGCCGCCGAGCCGGGCGGCGCTGACATACTCGCGCTCCTTCTGCTCGCGCACGGCGGCGCGGACGGTGCGCGCCACCAGCGGCGCATAGGCGATGCCGATTACCAGGATGACGGTCAGGTTCGACGGCCCGATCGCCACCAGCGTCATGGTGACGAGAACGATGAACGGAAATGCCATCAGCGTATCGAGCAGCCGCGCACCGATGGCATCGGTGAGGCCATCGAAATAGCCGAGCACCAGGCCGATGATGCTGCCGGCCGCAACGCCGGCCAGCGTCGCCAACGGCGCAACCAGCAGGATGTCGCGCGATCCAACCACGATGCGGGACAGCAGGTCGCGGCCGAGCTGATCGGTCCCGAACCAATGCAAGGCATCGGGCGGCGTTAGCGTCGCCAGAAAATCCTCGGCATACGGATCGTAGGGAACGAAGAGATTGCCGAACAGCGCGCAGGCGACCCAGAACAGCAGCAGCAGCGTTCCGATCACGACCGATGGGGGCAGTCCGGAGAAAGCACTGCCGATCCTGCGCACCGCTGGCAAACCAACCACAGCGCGCCGCGGCGCCGGAGATTCCGTCAGATCCGTCATGGCGAGGTCCGACGGCGCTGCCGCGGATCGAGCAAGGCCAGCACGAGGTCGCCCACTGCCGCCGACAGCACGAAGATTGCCGCCATCACCAGCACGCCGGCCTCGAGCATCGGAAAATCGCGTGCCTTGGCCGCGTTCAAAACCAGATTGCCAAGCCCCTGGATGCCGAACAGCGCCTCAATCACCACCAGCCCGCCAAGCATGTATCCGGTCTGCGTCGCCAGCACCGCGATGGTCGGCGTCAGCGCATTGCGCAGCACGTGCCGAAGGATGATCTCACGCCGATTCAGACCCTTCAGGACGGCTGTGCGTGTGTAGTCGGCGGCCATCGCCTCGATCACGCCTGCCCGCGTCATCCGGGCGATGTAGCCGGCAAGATTGAGCACCAGCGGCAACGCCGGCAGGATCAGATAATAACCATGCGTCCAGAAGCCCGCGCCAGCCGGCGCAACGCCTGAGATCGGGAACCAGTTCAGCCACAGGCCGAAGACGATGAGCAGCATCAGGCCGGAAACGAAATCAGGAACGATGCCAAAGGAGACGCCCGCCATCACAATCAGCCGGTCGATGAAGCGGCCAGCGTTGAGTCCGGCAACGATCCCGGCGCCCACGCCGAGCGGAACGAGAAGAATCAGAATAATGCCGGCAAGGGCAGCGGAGCGCTTGAGGTTTTCCAGCACGAAGGGCGCCACCGGCCCGCGCATCGACAGCGACGTGCCGAAGTCACCTGTGACCGCCTTGCTGAACCAGAGCCAGTACTGGACGAGAACCGGCTGGTCGGCGCCGAGCCGCTTGTTCAGCTCCGCCACCGCCTGCGCGTCGGCAAACGGCCCGAGCATTACGCGGCCGACATCGCCGGGCAAAACCTGCCCGGCGAAGAACACCAGGATACTGACCAGCCACAGCGTGAGGACGAGCGTGCCCACACGCGCCGACAGAATGCGGCCGGTCAGCATGTCGCGATCATGCCTGGACGAAGGAAACGCGGTCGAGCAGCAGATGCGAAATCGCGGTGAAGCGCACGCCCTCGACCTTTGAGCTGACGATCCGGCTGTATTGCGAGAAGTAGCTGATGATCGCCGGCGTCTCGTCAAGCAAGAGGGTCTGGATCTTGCCGGCAACGAGGCGCTGTGCCTGCAGATCACGTGCCTTCGAGTAGTCGAGCAGCAGCGCATCATAGGCCGGGTTGTTGAAATGCGCCGCGTTCCAGGCTCCCGAGCTCTTCAGCGTCGCGTTGAGGAAGATATCGGGCGTGCCGCGATGGCCATAGTCGGTGATGCCGAGCACCGAATCCAGCCAGGGCGAGCTGCCGAAAGTCGCCGAGCCGTAATAGGCGTCCTGCGGCAGGACATTGAGCTTGACGTCGATGCCGGCCTTCTTGGCGAAGTTCTGGATGATCACCGCATAGTCGGGAATGTCATAGGCGCGCTCGGTGGTCAACGTCACCTCGAAGCCGTTGGGCACGCCCGCCTCGCCAAGCAGCCGCCTGGCTTCCGCAATGTCTTGCTTGCGCTGCGGCACCGACGGATCGGCCGAGGGGAAGATCGGCGCGAACGGGCTGTCGTTGCCGACGATTGCACGGCCCTTGAGCAGGCCCTTGACCACCGCCTCGCGATCGATGGTGAGGGCCAGCGCACGGCGGATGCGCTTGTCGGTGAACGGAGCCTGGTCGGTTCTGAGATGCACCTGGTCGTGTGAGCTCGCCTGCACGCTCAGCAGCTTGAAATTCGGATTGCCCTCGATCGCGAGTTCCAGGCGCGTCGTGCTCGGGATAACGTCGAGTTGGCCGGCCTGCAGCGCCAGCACCTGCGCCTGCTCGTCGTCGAAGAACTTGATCTCGACCCGGTCGGGCAGCGCCTTGTCGCCCCAGTAATCCTCATTGCGCACGAAGCTGGCGCCTTGCTTGGGACGGAAGGATTCGAGCTTGAACGGGCCAGTGCCGTTGAAAGTCTTCTCGAAATCACCGGCATAGTCGGCCGGCAGGATGACGGCATTGTAGACGTCGGAGGAAACATAGAAGGGAAAGTTGCTGTTCGGACCGTCGAGATCGAAAGCGACTGTCTGCTCGTCGACCAGCTTGGCGCCGCCCTTGGACAGGATGCCCTTGTAGGCCGACAAGGCAGACGAGCCGCTGGCCGGATCGACCAGCCGCTCGAAGCTCACCACCACGTCTTTGGCGGTGACCGCGCGGCCGTCGTGGAATTTCACCCCCTGCCGCAATTTGAAGGTCCAGCGGCTGGCCGTCTCGTCGGCTTCCCAGGACAGGGCAAGCTTCGGCTGCAGCCCGTCCTTTGGGTCGTCGAGGATCAGATATTCGCCGACCTGGCTGATCACCCCGATGCTGGCCGGATCGGTCACCGAAACCGGATCGATCGCCTTGGTCGGCTGGCCGAGCCCGACACGCACTGTGCCGCCTGCTGCTGCGGCAGCGCGCGCGCCCCCCAGCCCCTGCGAGGCGGCAAAGCCGGTCAGGCCAAGCAGTGCGGCATATTTCAGGAGATCGCGGCGCTTGAGAAAGCCGCCCTGATATTCGTCGACGGCGACATTCCAGATGTCTCCCGACAGATTGCGAAGTGCGTCGATATCCCTGTGTTTGGTCATGTTAAAACCCTGCTCTGAAATGAAGATTGAAACCTATGCGACGGGTTCGCCGTCGAGATGGATGCGGTCCACGGCCTGCGGATAGAAGGCGATGAGGCCCTTGATCTTGGGCATCTCCGCGATCGGATCGCGATAGCTCCAGGCGATGTCCGGGCGCACCGTTCCATCGCTCAGCAGACCGGACCAGTAGGAGGCGATGCCCTTGTAGGGACATCGCGTCGTCGTAACGGACGCCGTCAGCCGCTCCAGCCGGATGTCTTCCGCGGGCAGATAGAAGCGGGTCGGCAGATGCGTCTCGAACAGCAGCACCGGACGATGGCTGTCGGCGATCGGTTCGCCGTCGAACCAGACCTGCACATGGCTCGTGCTTTGCAGCACATCGATGCGCGCATAAGGGTCTCGCGCGTGGACGAAGACTTCTTCGTCCTCCTCGAACCATTGGTCGACGGCCTTCCAGGTGAAGGCGATGCGGCCGGCGAGCGGCGCCAGGTTCTCATCCGGCGGCGAGATGAAGGCCCACGCCGCGTTGGCACTGCGCCTGTCGCCGCTGTCGATATCCCAATAGGCCGTCTCGCCACCCACTGGATGCGGTTCGCGATGCAGCGAAGGCTTCAGCACCGACGGGTCGACCGCTGACGGCGGGAAGAAATAGATCGGCAGGAAATGGTTGGAGCGCAGCACCAGCACGTTGCGGCTGTCGGCGATGGTGCGGCCGCCGAATTTGACCCGCACGCGCTTGGGGCTGTGCAGAACGTTGACGAGCTGCGGAGCGGTCGCTTCACGAGGCTGCAATCTTGGGGCGACAGTCATGATCGTTCTCCCGGTCAGGACACGGCGCGCGCATTGTCGCGCTGCTCGGCGAAGCGGTTGGCGGGCCGCGCCAGGCCGAAGCGGTCGCGCAGCGTTCCCTGCGCGTATTCGCTCGGAAACACGCCGCGCCGTTGCAGCTCGGGCACCACCTGTTCGGCGAAGTTCACCCAGTCCTCCGGCAGCAGCGGGAACATCAGGTTGAAGCCGTCGGCGGCACCGGAAACGAACCAGTCTTCGAGTTGGTCGGCGATCTGTCTTGGCGTGCCCGCGACGGTCGGTACAGAACCGCTGTTGGCGAGCTTGCGGGCAATCTCTCGCAGGCTGAGATTCTGCTTCGCCCACTGCTTGACCCGGTTGAGCGACGTGCGCCCGCCATTGAAGGTGCTTTCGTCCGGCAGCGGCGGCAGCGGCCCGTCCGGCGGATAGACGGAGAGATCGATGCCGCTCCAGCTCGACAGCAGGTCGATGCCGACCTGGTCGGGCAGCAGGGTCTGGAGGTATTCCTGTCTTTCCCGGCCTTCCGCCTCGGAAGGGGCGACGATCGGCAGGATGCCGGGCAAGATTTTGAAGCTCTCCGGCCGCCTGCCGTGGCGGGCGAGACGCTCGTTGATGTCCTGGCGATATTTGATGCCATCCTCCTTGGTGCTGTAGATGGCGAAGTGCGCATCGGCCTGCGCGGTGGCGAAGTTCTTGCCGTCCTCGGACGATCCGGCCTGGACGATCAGCGGATGGCCCTGCGGCGGCCGTGAGACGTTGAGCGGCCCGCGCACCTTGAAATGCTTGCCCTTGTGGTCGATGGGATGGACCTTGTCGGGGTCGGCGAAATAGCCCGACGCCTTGTCGATCAGCAGCGCCTCGTCTTCCCAGCTGTCCCACAGCGCCTTGACGATATCGAGGAATTCGGCCGCGCGCTCATAGCGAAACGCATGCTCGATGTTGCCATCGCGGCCGAAATTGCGCGCCTCCTCATCCATCGCCGAGGTGACGACGTTCCACGATGCCCTGCCCTTGCTTATATGGTCGAGCGAGGCGAACATGCGCGCCACATTGTAGGGCTCGCTGTAGGTACTCGACGCCGTCGTGATCAGGCCGATATGGCTGGTCGCCCCGGCCAGCGCCGACAGCAGCGTCAGCGGTTCGAGGCGGGCATTGGCGTAGTGGGCGACACCGCTCTTGACCGAATCCCAGATCGACACGTGGTCGGCGACGAAGATGGTGTCGATCCTGGCCCGCTCGGCCGCCTGCACGAGATCGCGGTAGAACTCGAAGTCCAGCACCTCGCGGCCCGGCGCCCGCGGATGGCGCCACGACATCCGATGATCGCCCTGCGGGTTGAAGAAAAATGCGCTGAGGATCATGTGGGCTCGAGCCATGCCGGTCTCCTTCCAGATCTGCTCCGAGGGACGTCGCGCTGCTTCGGCAGACGGCGACAATCTCTCTTGAGCCCTGAAAGTTAGATTGCGCTCCGGCTTAATTCGAGTAACTTTATAGAGATAATGCATTGAGAAAGTGGAAGCGATTGCCCTCGATCGCGACGCTGGAAGAAAGTGGTTTCAAGCCCCCAATGTTCTCCTCGGTTCTGAACGTCGACCAGCTTTCCATCGCCTATGACGGGCGCAATGGGTCGCATCCCGCCGTCAGCGGCGTCTCGCTGCGCATAGCCGAAGGCGAAGCACTCGGCCTTGTCGGCGAATCCGGATCGGGGAAAAGCTCGGTCGCGCTCGCTATCCTGCGCTATCTGCCGAGGAATGCCCGCGTCGCGGCGTCAGCGCTGGAATTCCAGGGCCGGGAAATCCGCGACCTCCCCGCCGAGCAGTTGCGCCAGCTTAGGGGGGATCATATCGCCGCCGTCTACCAGCATCCGGGCGCGGCCCTTAACCCAAGCATGACGATCGGCCGCCAGATCACCGAAACGATCATGCGGCATCGCCCGGTGCGCCATGACGAGGCGCGCGAGCGGGCTTGCGAACTGCTCGGGCGCGTTCGGGTGAGCCATCCGGAGCGGGTGCTGGGGCTCTATCCACACGAACTCTCCGGCGGCATGCAGCAGCGTGCCAACATCGCCATCGCGATTGCGCTCGACCCGTCGCTGCTGGTGCTGGACGAGCCGACGACGGCGCTCGACGCCAGCGTCCAATCCGAGATCATCGCCATCCTCTCCGACCTGCGCAAGGACCACAAAACCAGCATCCTGCTGATCAGCCACGACATCAACATGATCCGCCGCTCCTGCGACCGGGTGGCGGTGATGCAGTCGGGAAAGGTGGTCGAAAGCGGCGCCGCCGGCGATGTCTTCGACAACCCGTCTCACGCCTATACGAAGGCGCTCATCGCTTCGATCCCGGCGCTCAATTACACCAAGCGGAACGGAAGACTGGCGGAGACGGACGGCCTGCCATCACACCCGGCGGTCCAGAATGAAGCCGCCGGCCCGCCAAAGGAACGCCGAATCGCGATCGCCTGCAAGGGCATCAGCCATGCCTTCGGCAGCCAGCCAGTGCTGCACGGCATCGATCTCGACATCGGCCAGGGCGAGACCTTCGGGCTGATCGGCGAGTCCGGTTCCGGCAAGTCGACCCTGGCACGGATCGTCACCGGCCTGCAGACGCCCAATGCCGGATCGGTCGAGCTGTTCGGCAGGATGGTGGCGCCGCGCGTCGAGAAGAGGAACCTCGCCGAACGGCGCGACGTGCAGATGGTCTTCCAGTCGCCGGACCGCACGCTCAACCCGCGCCAGCGGATCGGCCGGATTCTCGGCCGCCCGCTACGCCGGCTCGCCGGCCTGCGTCGCAGCGAGGTGAGAGCCCGTGTCAGCGACCTGCTGGCCTCGGTCCGCCTCGCCGGCGCCACAGCCGAGCAGAAGTCGCGATCACTATCCGGCGGCCAGCGGCAACGGGCGGCCATCGCGCGGGCCTTCGCCGGCGTGCCGAAGGTCGTCGTGCTCGATGAGCCCACTTCGGCGCTCGACGTCTCCGTACAGGCGACCGTCCTCAACCTGCTCAACGACCTGCAGCGCGACAAGGACACGACCTATCTGTTCATCAGCCACGACCTCAGGGTGGTGCGTTACATGGCCGACAGGATCGGCGTGCTCTATCGCGGCCGCCTCGTCGAGACCGGCTCATCCGACCAGATTTTTCGCGGCCCCAACCACCCCTATACGGCCCTGCTTCTGGCAGCGTCTTCCGATGAGACCGAGCCGAAAATGTCGGTTCAAATCGAGGTGGAGGCAGCCGGCATCCCGAACACCGGATGCTCCTTCGCCGACCGCTGCCCTCTGGTCCTACCCGAGTGCAGAAAGGCGGAGCCACCCGCCAGAGAGGTCGCGGCCGGCCATGTCATCGCCTGCTGGCGACACGGCCAGGCTTTGTAAGCGGATTACCGACAGTCCGAAGGCCCCGCAACGGCACGGTTCTTCCTCAGGCACGATGCGATGCCGGGATTGTCGCAGCACTGGAATCCAGCTTGCAAATGCCATCTTTTGAGGCCAGCCTAGATGCATGATGGCACGCCGGTCGCCAAAACATATCCTTGTCATGCTCCTCGCGGTATTCCTGACCGCCGGGTTCAGCCTGTCTGCCGCTCAGGCGAGCGTCATGTCGGCGAAGATGATGATGACTGGCGGCGGCATGACCATGCCTGTCGGCACCGGCATGGCCAAGATGGCCGACACCGGCATGAATGGCGATTGCAACGCCTGCCTCAAGGGCGCGGCCGACACCGGCAAACCGATGCATTGTCCACCGACCTGCATCGCACCGGTGCTCGCCGTACTCCCTCAAAGCCTCGCCATCGCCGTGGTTCCACCGGTGCAACAACCATCGGCGCCACCGATGCCGTTCCTTCACGGGCGAAGTTCCTTGCCCGACCCATTCCCTCCCAAATCCATCGATCTCGCCTGACGCCGGTTCAGCCATCCCGCGGCTGATTTCCGGCGTTTGATTGCCGCTGGCGCTTTGCGCCGGCAGGCACACAGCAATTCGACGCCGAGAGGCTCGCCGTCGATCGAGATCGCAAAGGGAGTGAGAGTGAGTACCGATTTCCGTCATATGATGTCGCGCCGCAGGTTCGTCCTTGCGGCGACGGGCGTTGCTGCGGCCACCCTGGTGCACCCCGCAACGCCAAGAGCATCCGCCGTCGATGAGCGCCGCATCAGGATCGCGCCAGGCCACGCCAGCTTCACCAGCCCTGGCGATCCGCTTACTCCTGTCTGGGCGTATGACGGGACGGTCCCCGGCCCGATGCTGCGCCTGCGCCAGGGCCGACCCGTTCACATCACGGTCGAGAACGGGCTGGACGAGGAAACCACGGTCCATTGGCATGGCATCCGCCTGCAAAACGCCATGGACGGAGTACCCGGCCTAACGCAGCAGCCGATCAAGCCGGGGACAGTTTTCGTCTATGAATTCACGCCGCCCGACGCCGGCACCTTTTGGTACCATCCGCATGCAAACAGCCTTGTGCAGCTCGGTCGCGGGCTCGCCGGCGCCCTCATTGTCGAGGAGACCGAGCCCGTTGCCGTCGACCGCGACCTCTTGTGGTTGCTGCAGGACTGGCGGCTTGCCGACGACGGGCAGATGGCGCCCGGTTTCGGCAGCGCGATGGACGCGGCGATGTCCGGCCGCGTCGGCAACGTCGTCACCATCAACGGCACGGCGCCGGCCGACCAGAGCGTAAGGGCTGGCGAACGTGTCAGGCTGCGGCTGGCCAATGCGTCGCTCGCCCGCATCATGGCGCTGCGCATCGAGGGCCACCGCCCGGTCGTCGTGGCGATCGACGGCCAGCCCTGTGATCCGCATGAACCGGAGGACGGCCGCCTTGTTCTGGCACCCGCCATGCGCATCGATGTCGTGATCGATATGCAGGGCGACCCAGGCAAGCGTTACGCAGTGATCGACGATTTCTATGACGGTCTCGCCTATACGCTGACCACGCTTGCCTATGACAGCGCATCGCCACTTCGGACCCATCCTCTCGGTACGCCGCTTGGCCTGCCGCGCAACCCGTTGCAGCAACCCGATCTCGCAAGCGCCGAGCGCCAGGAGATCGTCCTGCAAGGCGGCATGATGGGTGGCGGCAAGCTCGCCGGCGTCGGCGGCATGATGGGCATGGCGACACCCGGCATGAAGGGAGGCGCCGCCTGGGCGATCAACGGCATGTCGATGACCGGCGACGGCCACGCCGGCATGGCACCGCAGTTCACCCTGCCCCGCGGCGCAACCTGTCATCTCACAATGCGCAACGAAACTGCCTGGTGGCACCCGATGCACATCCACGGCTTCAGCATGCTGGTGCTTGCGCGCAACGGTTCGGCGGTGCCGCACCGGCAATGGCAGGACACGGTGCTACTGGCTCCCAGGGACACGATCGAATGCGCCTTCGTCGCCGACAATCCCGGCGACTGGATGCTGCACTGCCATGTCGCCGACCACCAGATGGCCGGCCTCATGACGGTGTTTCGAGTGACCTGATTTTCTCGTCAAAACAACAATAAGACAACAAGGAGAACTGCAATGAAACTGACTTACTCTCTCGCCGCTTTCGCCGTCGCGATCGCAATGCCGCTGCCGGCTGTCGCGGCGACGATCAACGCGGTGATGTACAAGAACCCGCAATGCAGCTGCTGCGAATCCTATGCCAACTATCTGGAACACAACGGCTTCAAGGTCGACATCAAGCCCGTCAACAATCTGTCCCAGATCAGCAGTGACGCCGGCGTGCCGGCGGACCTCGAAGGCTGTCACACACTGATGGTCGACGGCTATGTCGTCGACGGGCTGGTGCCGGTCGATATCGTCAAGAAACTGTTGACCGAACGGCCCGCCATCACCGGGATCACGCTGGCCGGCATGCCGACCGGTGCCCCCGGCATGGGTGGCGAGAAGGCTGGCCCTTTCATCGTCTACGCCTTCACCAAGGACGGCAAGGCGCCCACGATCTACGCGACGGACTGAAAGGCAAGCGCCATGTCTGCCGATACGTCGGACTGCCCTGCCCGAACCTGGCTCGCCATGACGTTCCTGCGGCTTGAATCGAGGGAACGGCAGCTATGAAGATGGTCGCTCTCGCTCTCTTCGGCGCACTGCTCGCGGTGCCTGGACCTGCGACGGCCGGCGAGCCGCCGCAGAATTTTGCTGTTCAGGCGAGCCCGCAGCCGCTTCCGGAGATTCAGTTCCAGGACGGCGATGGGCAACCCAAAACGCTCGCCGATTTTTCCGGCAAGGTCGTGCTGCTCAACATCTGGGCGACGTGGTGCGCTCCCTGCCGCAAGGAAATGCCGACGCTCGACAGGCTGCAGGCCAAACTCGGCGGGCCGGACTTCGAGGTCGTCGCGCTGTCGATGGATCGCGGCGGTCCGGACAAGGTGAAAAAGTTCTTCGCCGAGATCGGTATCGAGCATCTCGCCCTCAACATCGACACGTCGGCCAAGGCGATGTTCGCGCTCGGCGCCGTCGGCCTTCCCATGACATTGCTGATCGACCGCCGAGGCAAGGAGATCGCCCGCCTGATTGGTCCGGCTGAATGGGATGCTCCCGAGATGGTCGACTTCATCCGCAGCCATTTTGCTGCCAACTGAGAAGGAATTCACTGTGACCACTACAGAACTGATCCGAGCCAATGAGGCCTCGTTCGGCCGCAATGTCCTCGCTTCGATTCGCTACTATCTCGGCGGCCGACGTGGCTTCCCCGCATTGGCCGCGGCCGTGATAGTCGCAGGCCTTGCATCCAACTGGAGCTGGCTGGCCGCGGCGGGCGTCACGCCGCTGCTTCTCAGCGCTTTGCCCTGCGTCGCAATGTGCGCGCTCGGCCTTTGCATGCACAAGATGACAGGTCGCGCCTGTCCGGCCGAAGACGGTCCCCCCAAAGCTGACGAGGTCACCGTTGGTCCGACAACGGTGCCCGCCGATCTGAAAGGCAACAGTTGATGCCAGTCCGTATCCAAGAATGGATGCATTTCCTGCGGTGCCTGATTTCCGTAGCTGCGCTGATTGTGGGCTTCGTCCACGGCGCGCAAGCGCACTCGCTGGAAGAACTCGACGCCATGCTTCAGGGCGACGAAAAGTATTTCCAGCAGATCGACAAACCCGCGCCCGACTTCACGCTGCGCACCGCGGACGGGCACATGGTGCGGCTGGCTGATCTGCGTGGCAAGGTTGTCGTCCTCCATTTCATCTACACATCGTGCACGGACGTTTGTCCCTTGCATGCCGAGAAGATCGCCGAGATCCAGAAAATGGTGAACGGCACGCCGATGAAGGACCAGGTCACCTTTGTCAGCATCACCACAGATCCGACGAGAGACACGCCGGACGTGATGCGAAAATACGGGCCAACGCATGGGCTCGATCCCGTCAATTGGGCGTTCCTGACCACAACCCAGGACCAGCCGGAGGACGCTACCCGCACGCTGGCGGAAGCTTTTGGCCACAAATTTACCAAAACGGACGACGGCATTCAGGCGCACGGCATCGTCACGCATGTGATCGACAAGGAGGGCCATTGGCGCGCGAATTTCCATGGCCTGGATTTCGCACCGATCAATCTCGTCACCTTGGTCAATGCGCTGACCAATAGCATCGAGCGGCCGCATCACGAACAGCAAGAGGGCTGGCTGGCGAAATTAAAGAACCTTTTCTGAAGCATCATCCGAAGGAAGGAGAACCCTATGATCTATAATTCAGGGCAATTCGGCGGAGTTTCCGGCAAAATGGCCCGTTCCCTCATGCTGGCCATTGCAACGCAGCCGCCAGGTGGCGCAGATCATGGCGGGCTTCGTCGTCGGCGGCCGGATTTTCCCGGGCGCGACCGATCTTGCGACCATGAAGAGCCTGGTCGAGCAGGCCAGGGCCGCCAAATGAGCCAGATATCGCACCCCAGTCGACGAACGGTTCTGCGCGGCATTTTTGGGGCCGCCGCGATTATGGGCTTCCTCAGGGATACAGATTTGGCATTCGCAGCGGAGGATCCAGGCCTGGCGAGCCGCTTCAAAGACCTCAGCGAAAACGGCAACAGCACGTGCTCGGCCAAATTCACGGAATCGATCGCCACCATGCCGAGCACCTCGCGGATCAAGGGCTCGTGCTGCAGCCCGATGGAAATGAAGCGCTATGTCGAGCAGGTGAACGGCTTGGCCAGATACCGAGACATAGCGATGATCCCGAGCGATCCGTACGATATCCCGGCGGGCATCGCGCAGAAGATGATGCCTTACTACGATGTGAAACTCACCAGCACCGAACAGCAGACCTACGACTATGCGATGGCAAATTCCGAGGAGAAGGGTCCGTGCTGCTGCCAATGCTGGCGCTGGAAAGTGTATGGCGGCCTGGCGAAATACCTGATCCGCGGGCACGGCTTCATCGGCAAGCAGATCGTCGATGTCTGGGACCTGTCCGACGGCTGCGGCGGCGGCATGTGAAATTGTCGCGGCGTACTGACTTGCGGTAACCGGAAGCCCGGAGTTCTACCGCCGAGATGGACTTCGGCGCTTCTTCGCATACAAGTAAATGCGTTTGTGCTAATATATCATCGCCATGCACCTTCGTGCGTGACCAACCAATGGGAGGACGCGATGAAAACCATGAATCGCAGGTCTGCAATTGCTCTCGGTATGACGGCCGCCGCGGCGACGCCTTTTTTTGCCCTGACGGCGTCCGCGAAGGTCAAGAAATACGGCCCGAAGGAAGGCAAGGAGATTGCGCCCGGTGTCAGACTGGTTGAGGTCGGCACCGGCAACTCCGACATTCCCGCCTACAAGAGCATCGCGATTGTCGACATAGTCTTTCAGCCCGGAGCACACGCCCCTCAAACCGTGATGGACAACGACATGGTCTGCACGATCACTTCCGGCGCGTTCACCATCAAGAAGGCAGACAAGGAATTCAAGCTCAAGACAGGTGACATGTACACCTGCTCCAAGGGCAAGACCGACGAGGCGACGAACACAAGCAAGGAGGTCGGTGTGCATCGTATCGCCGTCCTGATACCTGCCTAGCAACTGGAATTCCGGCCGGACGGGTGGTTGCGCCTCGTCCGGCCGTCTCCTGCCTAACTGCGGCTGCCGGCCTCGTCGGCCGATGGCCGCTGCGTGCCGGTCCCGGCCATGCACCGGGTCACACTTGCAGCATGTTGCTTCAGGCACAGTGCGCTGACGGCATTGGCTCTTGAACGGTGGAGCCGGACCCGCGTACCATCGCGCCATCTGAATTGAGTCTGCTTTATTAGTCCGGGCTAACGTCCGGATTGGTCTGGATATTTTCCTTTGAACACGCAAGCAATCGGCGGCGCGCCGGAGCGCGGCAAATCGTTTGCCCACGTGGCGGAAGCCTCCTGGGGCAAGGGTCTCAGCACCTTGCTCCGCATCGTGCGCATGACGCTGCGCCATCCCTGGCAGGTCGCCATCACCATCGTCTCGACCTTCATTGCCGCGACGCTGCAGCTGTTCATTCCACGGTTGCTGGGACGCGCCATTGACCAGGCGCAGGGCGTCATGACCACGGGTGCCGGCACTGCCGCAGAGCAAGCGCTGTGGAACACGGCGCTGACGCTGCTCGTCGTCAGCATCCTGCGCGGTCTCTTCACAATGGCGCAGAACTACTATGGCGAGGCTGTCGGCCACCGCACCGGCTATGAACTGCGCCTGGCATTCTATGAGAAGATCCAGCGATTGAGCTTCTCCTTCCACGACAGGGTCCACACCGGCGATCTGATCACGCTCGGCCTGCTCGATCTCGACGGCGTGCGCATGTTCTTTTCCACCGGCATCCTGCGCGTCGTGCTGCTCGGCGTGCTGATCGGCGTCGGAGCTTATCTGCTGATCAGCACCGATCTCGTGCTCGGGCTGCTCAGCTTGAGCTTCGTGCCGTTCGTTGCCTGGCGATCCTCAGTCACCCAGCTTGCATTGCGCAGCACCTGGCTAACGTTGCAGGAGCGCCTCTCGGTGCTGAGCCGGGTGATGGACGAGAATCTCGGCGGCATCCGTGTCGTGCGCGCCTTCGCGGCGCAGCGGCACGAGCTCGAAAAATTCGACCGCGCCAAGCTGTCGGCATTGGAGCTTGCCAATCAGCGCGTCGACATCCGCGTCTCCAACACCAGCGCCATGAACTTCTCCTTCCTGGCAGCCATGGGCTTGGTGCTCTGGTTCGGCGGCCAGAAGGTGATCGCGGGCCAGATCAGCGTCGGCACGCTGGCCCAGTTCCTCACCTTCATGACCATCCTGCAGATGCCCGTTCGCCAGCTCGGCCTGATGGTCAACTCGTTCGCGCGCGCCTCGACCTGCGGCACGCGGCTGTTCGAGCTGCTCGATGCCGAGCTCGACATCGAGGACGCGCCCGGCGCCAAGGACCTCGTCGTCACCGACGGCGTGCTGTGCTTCGACAATGTCGGCTTCCGCTACGAGGGCGCGGGCGGACGGCCGACGCTGTCGGGCATCTCCTTCGAGGCCCGGTCCGGCGAAACCGTCGGCATTGTCGGCCCGCCTGGCAGCGGCAAGTCGACCATCGCGCACCTGATCCCGCGCTTCTACGACGTCACTTCTGGTGCGATCACCATCGACGGCCAGGATATCCGCAAGGTGACGCTGCAATCGCTGCGCAAGGCCGTCGGCGTCGTGCAGCAGGATGCCTTCCTGTTCACCACCTCAATCGAGAACAACATCGCCTACGGCAATCCTTGGGCACGCGAGACCCGCATCGGGCAGGCCGCCGAATACGCCCAGCTGCACAACTACATCATCGGACTTCCGGCGGGCTACACCACGGTGGTCGGCGAACGCGGCGCGTCGCTTTCAGGCGGCCAGCGGCAGCGGCTGACCATCGCCCGCAGCCTGATGCTGCGGCCGTCGGTGCTGATCTTCGACGATTCCACCGCGGCCATAGACGCCGGTACCGAGCAGCGCATCCGGGCGGCGATGAAACGCTTCGCCAGGGATCGCGTCACGCTCATCATCTCGCACCGGCTGAGTTCGCTGATGCATGCCGACCAGATCCTGTTCGTCGAGGGCGGCCGGATCGTCGAACGCGGCACGCATGAGCAATTGCTGGCGCTCGGTGGACGCTATCGCGCGCTCTACGATCTGCAGCTGCGGCCGGACGACGATCGGCCCTTGGCGGGAGCCGCGTGATGTCGACACAGAGCGACGACGACAAGGAAGACACCAGTGGCCGGCCGACAAAGGCCGTCGTCGGCTCCCATCGCGACGAGGAAGAGGTTTTCGGCAAAGCCTATGATCCGCGCATTATCAGGCGCATCTGGAGCTTCGTGAGACCCTACCAGAGCCGGATTTTCATCTCGGTCGCTGCGGTGCTGGTGTTCACCCTGACGCAATTGGCGATCCCGCTGGTCATCCGCTACGCCATCGACCACGGCATGACGGCGGGCCGACTCGACCAGTCGGTGATGATCGCCGCGACCGGCGCGTTCACGCTGGTCATCGTCATCAACTATGCCGCCAGCTATGTTCAGGAAAGCGTCGTCGGCAAGGTCGCCGAGAACGTGCTGTCCGATCTGCGCCGTGCCATGTTCAGCCATCTGCAGCGTGTCTCGCTGAGCTTCATGGACAAGACCGAGGTCGGCCGGCTGATGTCGCGCCTGCAGGGCGACGTCAATTCGATGCAGGAATTCCTCGAGACGTCTGTCATGTCGGTGGGCGACATCGTGCTCTTGTTCGGCATTGTCAGCGTGCTTTTGTGGCTCGATTTCCGGCTCGGCCTGCTGACGCTGTCGACCATGCCGGTGCTGTTCGTCGTGCGCCTGTTCTGGCTGCCGCGCGCCAAGGTCGCCTTCATGGCCGCGCACGAAACCAACTCGATCGCCAACGGCGCGCTGGCCGAAGGCATTCATGGCGTACGCACGGTGCAGAGCCTCGAGCGCCAGCACGTCAATTTCGACCTTTACGACGAGAAGGTGCTGGCCAATCTCAATGCCCATCTGCGCTCGGCGAAATATGCGCAGGTGATGGTGCCGATCGTCGACACGCTGACCGGCATCGCCATGGCGACGGTCATCGTCGTCGGTGGTTCGATGGTGCTCTCGCACAGCCTCGATATCGGCGTCATGGTAGCGTTCCTGTTCTACATCCAGCGCTTCTTCGACCCGATCCGCTCGCTGACCATGCAATACAGCGTCATGCAGCGCGCCATGGCTTCGGGCCAGCGCATCTCCGAAGTGCTCGATGTTCCCGTGGACGTCAGTGACAGGCAAGGCGCCGTCGCCCTGTCGCGCGACATGGACGGCTCGGTCGAGTTCAGGAACGTCACCTTCGGATACCGGCCGAACCAGCCGGTGCTAAAGAACATCTCCTTTCGCGTCAATCCGGGCGAGACCGTGGCCCTTGTCGGTCCGACCGGGTCGGGCAAGTCAAGCTCGATGGCGCTGGTGCACCGTTTCTACGATGTCTGGTCGGGTCAGGTCCTGGTCGGTGGCCACGATGTGCGTGACCTGACGCAGGATTCGCTCGGCGATCAGGTGGCGATGGTGCTGCAGGAGCCGTTCCTGTTCTCAGGTTCGGTGCTGGAAAACATCCGCTATCACAAGACGAGTGCCAGCCGCGAGGAAGTGGTGCGTGCCGCGAAAGCCGTCGGCGCGCACGATTTCATCGAGAACCTGCCCGATGGCTACGACACCGAGCTCGAGCAGCGCGGCGGCAATCTCTCGCTCGGCCAGCGCCAGCTGATCAGTTTTGCGCGTGCGCTGGTGGCGGATGCGAAGATCCTGGTGCTCGACGAAGCCACGGCCAGCATCGATTCCTACACCGAGATGCTGATCCAGAAGGCGCTGGTCAAACTGCTGGAAGGCCGCACAGGGCTGGTTATCGCCCACCGTCTGGCCACCATCCGCGGCGCCGACCGCATCATCGTGCTGCAGAACGGAGAGATCGTCGAAAGCGGCAACCACGAACAGCTGATGCAGGGGAAAGGCCTTTACGCCCGCCTCTACAACATGAACTACGCTTCGTTCGATGACATTTCTGGGGAAGAAATGGCAATGGACGCGGCGCTCGGCAAAGCGACCTGAGTGCGGCCGGCAGGGTTCGACCCGACAGATCGCCTGCTGCCCGTGCGTTTTCTGACAAGGCCTATGTGCGAGATCGCCTGAGTGAGGCAAGCGGCGATTGCGCAATACGGCCGTTGTCCAAAGATCGCTTGTCCCGATTTTGTGAAGGAACGTGTGGGTGCAGAATCCGTTTTCGTCCCGTGCATGTCTCGCATGAACAGGAGGCATCCTCATGAAACGGCAGATGATGCTCACCGGTGCCATTGTCTTGGCGGCCGCGAGCGCGATCTCTTTTAGCACTGTCGCCGATGCCGCGGTCGTCAGGCACCATTCTGTCCGCCATGCCGCGGCACATCGCGGCGGCGAGCATCGGCACGTGGTTCACCGGGAATATCTACGGACTGACGTGTGGGTTGGCGGCGGTTGGACGGGCGACAACTCGGCCGGTGACAATGCCCGGATGGACAGCTACTACAATGGTTACGGCAGCTACCATGGGTATGTCGGCGACTTTTGCGGAACCGTCGCGTGGACGCTCGGTCTATGCGGTCCCCACGGCCCCTGATTCCTGACTTATATGTGGGGCCAACGAATTGTTTGACCGCCCGGATGCTACGCCATTTCGGGACGTCTTGACGCCTCGCGAATGGCCTTGTGGACGCCGCGCTGCAGATCCATGAATGCAGGGCTTTCCATCACCTCTTCGCGGCGCGGACGCTCGATATCGACGTTGAATGTCTGCGTGATGCGCCCCGGACCGATCCCCATGACGACGATCCGGTCCGACAGATAGACGGCCTCCTCCACGTCATGGGTAACAAACAGGACGGTCAACCTGTGTTCCTCCCAGATCTGCGTCAGCAGTTCCTGCATCTGGTGCCGGGTCAAGGCATCGAGCGCGCCGAAGGGCTCGTCCATCAACAGCATCTTGGGCCGATAGGAAAGCGCACGGGCGATGGCAACGCGCTGCTTCATGCCGCCGGAGAGTTCGGCCGGATAGCGATCGGCGCTGTCCGACAGCTTGACGAGCTTGAGATGCTCTAGCGCGATGCTGCGGCAGGTCGAACGGTCGTAGCCGGCGGCCTTGAGGGCGAACTCGATGTTCTGCCGCGCCGTCAGCCAGGGAAGCAGCGTGTAGGACTGGAAGACGACGCCGCGGTCGAGCCCCGGCTGCAGGATCGGCGCGCCATCGATGCTGAGATCGCCGGCGTCGAAATCCTGCAATCCGGCGACGATCGACAGCAGCGTGCTCTTGCCGCAGCCCGATATGCCGACCAGGGAGACGAACTCGTTGTCGGCAAGATCGAGGTTGATGTCGCGCAGCACTTCCTTGCGCCGCTCGCCCGTGCCGAAGCTCTTGTTGAGACCGGCGATCCGCAATTTGGGAGAGCTCATCGGCGGCACCTCATTGCGAGCGGCCCTCCTGCTTGAACAGCACCTTTTCCAACGCCTTCATGACTTGGTCGGTGATCAGGCCGAGCAGGCCCAAGAGCAGGATATAGCCGATGATGGTGTTGGTCTGGAAATAGCGCTGCGACACGGTGATGCGATAGCCAAGCCCCGAGGTCGCCGCGACGAGTTCGGCCAGCACCAGCCAGGTCCACGCCCAGCCGAGGCTGATGCGCAGCGTATCCCAGATACCCGGCAAGGCGCTGGGGACGACAATGCGCGTCAGGATCTTGCGATCCGGCAGGCCGAGCGTGCGCCCAAGGCCGATGAAATCGGCGGGAACCCGTTTGACGTTGTCCATGATCATCAGCACCTGCTGGAAGAAGGTGCCGATGAAGATGATCAGGAATTTTTGCGTATCGCCGGTACCCGCCCACAGGATGGAGAGCGGCACGAAGGCGACGACCGGCATGTAGCGGATGAAATCCACCAGGGGTTCGATGGCCGCTTCCCAGGAGCGGAAGCTGCCGATCAGAACGCCGATCGGTATCGACAGTGCCGAGGCGATGAGGAAGCCGATGGAAATGCGGTACATCGAGGCTTTGAGGTCCAGCCACAACGTGCCGTCAGCGGCGAGCTTCGCGATCTGCGTCGCGACGCTGCCCGGCGACGGCAGAAAGATCGGCTTCACCAATCCCAGTCCGGTCGCCGCCCACCAGGCAAGGCCAAGCCCGACAAAGACAGCCACGGCGATCGTCAGGAAACGCGACCTGGCGATGGGCGCGCCGATCCCTGAGGATCGGCGGCGCCTCGCCGGTTTCGTAATAGGGCCTGGCGCGGAATGCGCCGGGCCTGTTTCCGCCGGTCGCTTCGCCGACATTTGCGTCACCACAGCGATCCGGCCTTGGTCATTCCGCCGCCTTGACGAAAGACGGGTCGATCATCTGTTCCGGCGTTACATCGGCCTGCAGCAGCTTGGCGTTCTTGGCAGCGGCTTCGACATCGGCGAAGGTCTTCGTGCTGAAGTCGCCGGTGAGCGCCGTCTTGTTTTCGGCGAGCGAGTAGTACCGCACGCCGTCAAAGGCGGTGTTGAGGTCCTTGACGTCCGAACCGACGGCCTTGGCAATGATGGCGCGGCCGCCTGATGTATCGGCTTTGTAGTCCTTGAGCGCCGCGTCCCAGCTCTTGATCATGGCCAGCACCTGGCCGGGCCGCGACTTGATCACCTCGTCGCGCACCACCAGCACGTCGCTGATCAGGCCGGGATCCTCGCCGGCGGTGAACAGCAGCTTGACGTCCTTGTTCTGCGCCATGGCGACAGTGAGGTACGGTTCATAGGTTACCGCGACCGGCACCTGGCCGGCGATCAGGGCGCCGCCTGCGTCGGATGCCGGCATCGGCACGGGCTTCACGTCGTCGATCGACATGCCGTTCTTGGCGAGCGCGTATTTGAGCAGGATGTCGCTCGTCGTGCCTTCCTCGAAGGCGACTTCCTTGCCCTTGAGGTCCTTGATAGAGGTGATGTCCTTGCCGGCGATCATGGCATCGGCGGTCATGCTGACATCGAGCAGCAGTACGATCTTCACCGGCAGGCCGGCCGCAACCATGCCCATCGCCGTGTGCGTGGCGATATTGGCGGCGTCGAGCTGGCCGCTTGCGAGCGCCGCGTTGATGTCCTTGTCCTCGGCGAAATTGACGATCTGTACGTCGGTCAAACCGTTTGCCTTGAACAACGCCTTGGCCTCGGCGACATGCCACTGGCCATAGCCAAGCCAGGGCTCGATGCCGATCTTGAACGCTCCCGCCTCGGGTGTGGTGGGAATGGCCGCATCGGCTGCGTAGGCTGCCGGGGCGGCGGCGAGCCCGATGGCGGCGGCCATCACGAGCGCGCGAAATTGTCCTGTTAGGTTACGCATCATCTTTGTTCCCCTTGATGATCAGACCGCTTTTCTTACCCAGGCGTCCGGTCTGTTGAGACTGCGGGTTTCTGCTCTTGCGGCACTGTGCCTCGGCGTCTTACCTGCCACCTCATGGTGAAGTGCGAGGATATTTCAGCGTCAGCAGGACCGGATGTCAAGGCTAAAATACATACATGCATATACAAGTTGGAAGGGACTCAATTTCGACTTTGATCGTGCGCCTCTGCCTGCCCTCAATACATGCAAAATACATTGGCAACGAAACCTTTCCATCTTGCGTCGCAGCGTTGCCGTCAGCTATTTTTGGAAGGGGAATAGCGGCTGCCGAGCGAGTAGCGGCTGCCGGCATAAGTCAGCCTGCTGATCGTCGCCACCACCGCGCCCGTCCATGTCCGGCGGTGCAGGAAAAGGCAGCAGGCGCCCACATCGATGCCGAGATGCCGCGCCGTCTCGGCATCAGCCGGGATCGCCGAGATGATATGCTCGACCTCGCTCACCGGGGTTTTCTGCATCAGGTAGTCATAGGTCGCCGTCTTCGAAAAATCCTGCTTGTCGTAGTCGGGTATCAGGGCCGGATTGACGAAGCGCTCTTCCAGCTGCACCGGCAGATCGTTCTCGAAATTGACGACGACGGAGTGATAGATCGAGACACGTTTTGGAAATTCGAACGACAGCGCCAACTCCTTAGTCGGCATGATCGTTTCGAGCACGAGGACTTCGGAGCGATGCCTGTTGCCGCGCTCGACGATTTCCGCCGCGATATTGTTGATCTCGATCAGCGTGGATTGCGGCCGCGGTGGCGCAATGAAGGTTCCCACACCTTGCAGCCGGGTCAGAAATCCCGCCGCGGTCAATTCCCGCAAGGCGCGGTGCACCGTCATCCGCGATACGCCCAGCGACGCCACCAACTCATTCTCGGACGGCAGTTTGCGATCCTTGCTCCACTTGCCGGTTCCGATATTCGTCAGAATATAGTCTTTCACCTTCTCGTACAGAGGGCTGGCCGTATCGGGCAAAGTGATCATTTCAAAGTCCTTTCCGGCGATTGATCGGAAATCACGACTGCTCGACAGGTTGCCGCATGCGGATGATTGTTTTCAAGCCGTCGCTGCGCCCTGCCAACAGCCGCTCATAGGCGGCGGGAAGCTCATCCAGGCCGATCTCCTGGTCGATCAGGGCCAGCAGCGGTTCGCTGAGTTCACCCAGCATCCGGACGGCCTCGGGCAGCTCGTCGGCAAAGGCGTGGCATCCCAGCAATCCGATTTCGCGTTCGACCAGACTATTGGGATCGATGTCGAGGCGGCCATGGAAGATGCCGACCATCGCGACCGTGCCGCCGGGATCGAGAACGCGGAGCAACTGGTTCAGTGCCGCGATGCTGCCTGTCGCTTCGACGGCCGCGAGCAACGGGGCATTGGCGGTAGCGCTGGCAATGGCATCCCTGTTCAGGTCGACGATCGTTGCCCCGGTCACCCGCGCCACCCGGGCGCAACGGGTCAGGTTGCGGTCGGCAACCAGCAGGGGGCCGGCGAAGGTGCGTGACAGCAGCAACGCGGCGAGACCGCCGATGGGTCCACAGCCGACGACCAGCACGGAACCTGCCGTTTTCGGCAGCCGCCGCACCGCGTGCAGCGCCACCGCCAGCGGCTCGGCCATCGCCGCGACCCGCTCGTCGAACGCGGCATCGATGACATGCAGCAGCCGCGCCGGCAGCACCGCCTGTTCTGCAAATCCGCCGTCGCAGATCTCACCCACGAAGCCCAGCGACACGCAGAGATGGCGCCTGCCGGCACGGCATTGCGCACACTCCCCGCACCAGAAGCGGGAATCGGCAATTACCCTGTCGCCGATGACGAACCTGTCCACGCCCTCGCCAATGGCGATCACCGTGCCGGTCACCTCATGGCCCGCCGTCGAAGGCGACCGGCTTATCCATTGGCCGGTGCGGAAATTGTGCAGGTCCGAACCGCAAATGCCGGCGGCATCGACCCTCAGCTTCACCCAGCCCGCACCCGGCGGGCCTGGCGTGGCGATATCCTCGACGCGCAGGTCGCCGGGTCCATAAAGTCGGGCGGCCTTCATCGCGACGTGTCCGCTCAGCCGGCGAGATAGCGGTCGCGGATCTCCGACACCGCGTTCTCGTGCGAACTGAACCCCTCGTAGCGGGCGAGCCTGCGCGCATGCAGAGCGAGTTCCGGATAGGCCGCCGAGGTCACATAGCCGACCGATGAGCGCTTGACGAAATCCGTCACCGAAAGCGGCCCATAGGTTCGCGCCCAGCGGCTGGTCGGCAGTACGGCATTGGGTCCGAGGACGAAATTGGCAAGGGTAACCGGCGTGTGCGGTCCCATGAGGATTTCGGCCGCCTCGGTGATGCGTCCGAGATGCGCGAACGGCTCCTTCGACAGAATCTCGAGATGTTCGGGCGCATAGTCGTTGATGAAAAGGTAGCTGTCTTCCAGCGACGCGGTTAGCACGATGCCCCCGCGCTTGCCGGTCAGCACAGCGCGCGAGAACTCAACACGCTGTTCGGTCATCCGCGACCAGTGATCAGGAAGTGCAGCGAGTGCTGCTTCGGCGACCTTGCGGCTGTGCGTCACCAGATAGGCCGAGGAATCCCGCCCGTGCTCGGCTTCGATGAGAAGATCAAGCGCGGCAAGGCCGCCGTCGATGCTGTCATCGGCAAAGATGATCGCTTCCGACGGGCCGGCTGGAAGACCCGTATTGATGACCGAGGACAACACGCTCTTGGCCGCCACCACCCACGGGCTGCCGGGACCGACGATCTTGAGTGCGGGCTTCACTGTCTCGGTGCCGTAGGCGACGGCGGCGACGGCTTGCGCGCCGCCGCATTTGTAGACGGTCCCGACGCCGGCAAGGCGCGCGGCGACCAGCGTTGCAGCGTCCACCGAACCATCCGATGTCGGCGGCGTCACGATGGCGATCTGCGGCACGCCGGCAATCACCGCCGGTACCGACGTCATCATCGTCACCGACGGGAAGGCGCCCTTGCCGCGCGGCACGTAAAGCGCAACGGAAGCGATCGGCGTGTACCTGTCGCCGGCATAGGCTCCCGGCCGGACCTCCTTGAGCCACATCGTTTCCGGCTTCTGCTCCTCGTGGAAATGCCGGATGTTGTCGATACCGAACTGGATGCTCTCCACGACATCTTTTTCGACCTTGTCGAACGCCGCGTCGAACTCAGCTTCCGACACCTGCAGTTCGCCCTCGGCGACATTGGCCTTGTCGAGTTCCCTGGCAAACCGAATCAAGGCGGCGTCGCCTTCGTCCTTGACGGCCTGGATGATCGGCCGGACCTTCTCGACGAAGACCGTCAGATCGGTCTCGGCGCGCTTCAGCAGACTGGCGCGCTGGTCGGCATCGATGGATGACAAATCGTGGAAGCTGATGTCGGACATGGCAGCTGGTTCTCCTGGGACTTTTCGAACGCAATGACGGCTGGTCGGCCATCTTTCGGCGGGCCGACGGGTCGACCCGGGACGAGGATCAAAGCCATCGCGAGGCTTCGCCCGGACATAAAGTATATACATGTACGTATGACGGTCGCCAGCAATTTTTCCACCGTCCTTCCGATCGAAACTGCCGAGGCAAACTGCTCCATCAGATCGAGGCGAGAAAGCCGCCATCGACCGGGATGGACTGGCCGGTGATGTAGGCCGCGGCATCCGAAGCAAGGAACACCGCGATGCCGTGCAGGTCGTGGAGATCGCCGAAGCGGCGCTGCGGAATCTTGGCCAGCATCGACTGCTGCCATGCTTCGCTGCTGTAAAACACGTCGGTCATCGCCGTCCTGAAATAGCCCGGCGCAATGGCGTTGACCCGGATGCCAAGCTCCGCCCACTCCGCCGCCAGCGCCCGCGTCATGCCGAGCAGACCCGACTTCGAAGAGCCATACGGCACCGCCGTGGGGATTCCGACTTCCGATGTCAGCGAACACAAATTGATGATGGCGCCGGAACAGCCGGCGTCCCGCATCTGCCGTGCGGCGGCCTGGGCACAGAAGAACGCTCCCTTCAGATTTGTATCGACGATCCTGTCCCACAGCGCCTCATCGACATCGAGCGAGGGCCGCACCTCCTCCATCCCGGCATTGTTGACGAGAATATCGAGACCGCCAAGCAGGCCGGCGGCCTCGGCGGTTGCTGCCCGGCACCGCTCGACATCGGTGACGTCAAGTGCGATGGCGTGCGCCACCCCGCCGGCCGCGCGGATGGCTGTCGTCGTCGCCTCAAGCGAAGCCAGGCCGCGGGCCGTGACCGCGACGTCGGCGCCGGCTGCGCTCAGCGCCTCGGCGATGCTGCGCCCGATGCCGCGGCTTGCGCCGGTGACAAGCGCCTTCCTGCCGGAGAGATCGAAGAGAGAAGCATTGCGCATGTGATCCTCCTTGCTGTGCCGGCTTCGGTTTCGAGGCTATCATATCATGTTGCGTATACAAGCATATACAAAGTACTTCAGCTGCGCTGCTGATGGCATCATTCGCCGCAGGAGCACCCTTGTCGTCAATGTCGACGGCACATTTTATTTGGCCTCGAACCGGACGCAGGTCTTAACTTTCGCGGCGTGGGTTTTTACATCCCTTGGCGTCTGCAAACCATTGACGCTTGAGGAGGCTCCTTTGCAGCAGCAACCAGACTCTGTCGCCGCCCGCCGATTGGGCATTCTCATCGAGCAGTATGTGGAAGCGCGCAAAAAGCGCCACGACTATGTGTCGACCGAACACGCCTATCGGGCCATCCGGCAGGTCCTCAAACCCGCCATTCCCGATCGCGAACTTGACGACATGGTCGCCTCGCATGCTGTCAAGAAGGGTTTGGCAGTCGTTTTCGACCGCCAGACCAAAGCGTCCGCCGATGATATTCCTCCGGGGATCCGGTCTTAGATCAACGCATGCCTGCCGGCGCGTCAGGCCGCCGACCAATAAGCGCCGGCGTCCGCGCCCGGTTTGTCGAATACAGGACGGTTGTCCTGTTCTGCCATGCCGCGCAGAAAATCGCCAAGGATGCCGCGACCTTTGCGACGCAACGGTCTCTACTCGTCTTCCGAACCGCCGGCAGTCGGCTTGCCTTCTATCACCTGCCGCAAGGCGTCGTTGATGCGATCCTGCCAGCCGGGTCCATCCTCCTGGAAATAATCCAGAACGGCTCGGTCGATCCGGATCGAAACAAGCTCCCTGACACCTGGAGCGGCCGAGGGCTCACGAACCGGAGCAGCCGGCTTCTTCACCGGCTTGAAGGCGGCCTCGGCGGCCGTCATCGGATTTGTCGGTCGGCGCGGGGGATTAGCCATTGGGTGACCCTGACTGAAGAGGATTCGTGCTCGGTGCTGCACGCTTGTGCCATCTTAGCCCAACTGGCGCCGCGGCGCAGATCCTTTTGGTTTCGAGCGGGCGGCAGCGGTCGGGCGCACTCTTCGCGGCCCGCTCCGGCGCTCGTCACTCGGCTGCCTGAAGAGTTTGTGCGTCGACGATAACCCTGATTTCGGCGCGGCAGGAGCCGCAATTCGTTCCGGCATGCAGCGCCGCGCCGATTGCCGCGACGCTGCCGCAACCCTGGCGCACCGCTTCCGCGATCTGGTTGGCGCCGACGCCGAAACAGGAGCAGACGATGGCGCCGCGGTCGGCGTCGATCCCGCCGGGCCGCCCGGCCACGATCGCCAGCCTGCCGCGCCGGTCGACATGATCGGCACTCAACTGTTCCGCCGCCCAACCACGCGAAACGGCAACCGGACCGGGCGCGACGAACAAGGCCCCGGACAATTGATCGCCGTCGAAGGCAGCGATGCGATGCTGGCCGGCGTCGCGGTCATGATAGGCGAGGATTTCGGCGCCCGGTGACGTGCCGAACAAGGAGCCGGCGAAGCCGGCCCAGTCGATGTCGTCATCGCCAAAGGCAAGCTCGACCCGCCAGCCGCCTTTGCATTTGGCCACGGCCCAGTAGCCCGCCTTGTCGGGCTCCGGCCTCTGCCGCGTCACTGCGAAGCCGAAGGCTTTCGCGGCGAATTTCTCGATGCGCGCCGCGACATGTTTCAGCGCCGGCTGGCCGGAAATCGGGTCGGTCAGCGGCGCGGTCAGCGCATCGAGCCTGCCCTTTGCCGCAAACTGATCGGTCCAATGCATCGGTGCAAACAGGCTGCCCTGGCGCTGGCGCGCCGTCACCAGCGCGCGCACCAGTACCTCGCCGCGCGGCGTGGAAACGCGTGCGATGTCGGCGTCGCCGATGCCGTAAAGCGCGGCATCCGCCGGGTGGATTTCGACGAAGGGCTCGGCGATGTGCTGGGAAAGCCGCGGGCTTTTCCCCGTCCGCGTCATGGTGTGCCAATGGTCGCGGATACGGCCGGTGTTGAGGATCAGCGGATAGTCCGGGCTGGTGCGGATTTCTGTAGTGGGGCGGATGGCAATGAAGCGCGCCTTGCGGTCGGGTGTGTAGAAATTGCCGTTGGCGAAGAAGCGGGTAGTGGAAGGGCCAGGTGCGGCGTGAGCACTCTCCTCTGGCTGACGTCCAGCTTGAACACCCCCCTCTGGCCTGCCGGCCATCTCCCCCGCAAGGGGGGAGATTAGCGGTTCAGGCGTTGCCGCCATTCTTGCCACGTTGGTGATTGGCGAAGGCAGGGATGCCGTCTGATCTCTCCCCTTGCGGGGGAGATGGCCGGCAGGCCAGAGGGGGGCGCCTTGGCTCGGCGCCGGCCACTGGAACGGCTCAAGCGCCTCATACGCCTCCGCATCAACCCCGGCATAAGCTCCAATATCGAAATCCCGCGCACCATCGTTCTCGAACCCCGACAGCGCGGAATGCTCCGCAAATACCTCCGCCGGCGTGGCATGGGAAAACGCCTCGCCAAAACCCATCCGCTTGCCGACCTCGGCAACAATCCGCCAGTCCGGCAGCACTTCTCCGGGCAGGTCCAAAAAAGCACGCTGGCGCGAGATGCGACGCTCGGAATTGGTGACGGTGCCGTCTTTTTCGCCCCAGGCGGCGGCGGGCAGCCGCACATGGGCGTGGCGCACGGTGTCGGTCTGGGCCAACACGTCCGACACCACGACGAACGGGCAGCCCTTGATTGCCGCTTCGACGGCGTCGGCGTCCGGCATCGAATCGACCGGGTTGGTGGCCATGATCCACAGCGCCTTGATCCGCCCATCGGCCAGCGCCTGGAACATCTCGACCGCCTTCAGGCCGGGCTTTCGGGCAATGGTCGGTGCATTCCAGAATCGCTGCACGCGATCGCGATGTTCCGGGTTTTCGACTTCCATGTGGGCGGCCAGCATGTTGGCCATGCCGCCGACCTCGCGGCCGCCCATGGCGTTGGGCTGGCCGGTCACCGAAAATGGCCCTGCCCCGGGCTTACCGATGCGGCCGGTCGCGAGATGGCAGTTGATGATGGCGTTGACCTTGTCGGTGCCCGAGGATGACTGGTTCACGCCCTGGCTGTAGACGGTCACCGTTTTCGCGGTCGCCGAAAACAGGCTGTAGAAGCGGCCAAGCTCGTCCTCGCTCAGGCCCGTGGAGGCGGCGACCTCGGCAAGGTCGGACGCGGAGGCTGCGAAAAGAGCCTGCCCGAAGCCGGTCGTATGAGCCGTGATATAGGGGCGGTCGAGCGCATTGTGCTGGCCGAGATAGGCCAGCAAGCCAGTGAACAGGGCGACGTCGCCATCCGGCGCGATCGCCAGGTGCATGTCGGCGATGTCTGCGGTCATCGTGCGACGCGGATCGACCAGCACGATCTTCATCTCCGGCCGCTTTTCCCGGGCCGCCGCGATGCGCTGGTAGAGCACGGGATGGCACCAGGCGAGGTTGGAGCCGACCAGCACGATAAGGTCGGCAAGCTCCAGATCCTCGTAGGTTCCCGGCACCGTATCGGCGCCGAAGGCACGGCGATGGCCGGCGACCGAGGAGGCCATGCACAGGCGCGAATTGGTGTCGATGTTGGCCGAGCCGACAAAACCTTTCATCAGCTTGTTGGCGACGTAATAGTCTTCGGTCAGCAACTGGCCGGAGACATAGAAGGCAACCGAATCCGGGCCGTGCTCGGCGATGGTTTGCGAGAAGGTCGAGGCGACGAGGTCGAGCGCCTCGTCCCAGCCGGCGCGGCGGCCGTGGATCTCCGGATGAAGCAGCCTGCCGTCAAGGTCGACGGTCTCGGCCAGTGCCGAACCCTTGGAGCAGAGCCGGCCGAAATTGGCCGGATGGTTGGGGTCGCCGCGGACGGACACTTGCCCATCCGCGGCGACCTTCGCCAGCACGCCGCAGCCCACCCCGCAATAGGGGCAGGTGGTCCTCACCTCGCGCGCTTCTTCAATTTCCATGTGTCAGGCCGCGCGGCTCGCCAGCGCTTCCAGCGCAATGAACAGATGCTCGCCCTCGACCCGCACTGGAATGGTCCGCACCGCGCCCTCGTCAGCGCCGAGCGCCTTGCCCGTCTCCAGCGAAATCACCCAATTGTGCAAGGGACAGGTCACGGCCGTGCCATGCACGATGCCCTGGCTGAGCGGTCCACCCTTGTGCGGACAATGGTCATCGATGGCGTAGACCTGATCGTCGGCGGTGCGGAAGACAGCGATTTTCCCCTCGGGCGTGGCGACGCAGCGGGCGCCGCGGCGCGGGATGTCGGAGATGGAGCCAATGGCGATCCAGTTCATGATTGTCACTCCGCCGCCTGCGCAAAGCCGACCGAGGCCATCGGCCGGAATTCGTGCTTGTCCTTGCCGGACACGCGCTCCGACCATGGATCGACCTGGGCGAATTTCTGGCTGAAGACGAAGCGGTCGTAATAGGCCTTGCGCTTGTCCCCATCGTCCATGATCTGGCGCTTGATCTCGGGGATGCCGACGCGCTTGGCCCATTTGTAGATGCGCTCGAGATAACGGCCCTGCTCCCGGTACATCTGTGTCAGCGCCACGATGTGCTCCAGCGCCTCGTCCTCGGTCTTGACCAGTCCGAGCACTTCGGTGCCCTTGATGTCGAGGCCGGCAGCCCCGGCAAAATGGATCTCGTAGCCACTGTCGACGCAGATGACGCCGACATCCTTGCAGGTCGCCTCGGCGCAGTTGCGCGGACAGCCCGACACCGCCATCTTGACCTTGGCCGGGGTCCACGAGCCCCACATGAATTTTTCGATGCGGACGCCAAACCCCGTCGAATCCTGCGTGCCGAAGCGGCACCAGTCGGAGCCGACACAGGTCTTCACGGTGCGCAGGCCCTTGGCGTAGGCATGGCCCGAGACGAAGCCGGCCTGGCCGAGATCCGCCCACACGGCCGGCAGGTCCTCCTTGCGGATGCCGAGCATGTCGATGCGTTGGCCGCCGGTGACCTTGACCATCGGGATCTCGAACTTGTCGACGACGTCGGCAATGGCGCGCAGTTCGGCAGCGTTTGTGACACCCCCCCACATGCGCGGTACCACCGAATAGGTGCCGTCCTTCTGGATGTTGGCGTGGACGCGCTCGTTGATGAAGCGCGACTGGTAGTCGTCGGCATAGTCGTCCGGCCAGTCGCAGACGAGATAGTAGTTGAGCGCCGGCCGACATTTGGCGCAGCCGCAAGAGGTCTTCCATTCCAATTCCTGCATGACCGCCGGAATGGTCTTCAGGCTCTTGGCCTTGATCAGCCGGCGCACCTCGTCATGGCCAAGCGTCGTGCAGCCGCACATCGGCTGCACCGCCGCCGGATTGTATTTGTCACCGATGGTCAGCACCATCAGCTTCTCGACCAGCCCGGTGCACGAGCCGCAGGAGGCCGATGCCTTGGTGTGCGCGCGCACGTCGTCGAGTGAGGTCAGGCCCTTGGCCGTGATCGCGCCCGTGATCTTTCCCTTGCAAACGCCGTTGCAGCCGCAGATTTCCGCATCATCCGGCAAGGCTGCAACGGCCGCCATAGGGTCCAGCGGGGCACCCCCCTGGTAGGACTGGCCGAAGATGAGCGTATCGCGCATCTCTGAAATATCGGTCTGCTTCTTTTTCAGATCGTTGAACCAGGCGCCGTCGGCCGTCTCGCCATAGAGCACCGTGCCGATGATGCGGTCGTCCTTGAGCACCAGGCGCTTGTAGACGCCGGCGGAGGCATCGCGCAGCACGATCTCCTGGCGGTCATCGCCCTCGGCGAAATCGCCGAGCGAGAACAATTCGATGCCGGTGACCTTGAGCTTGGTCGGCGTGTCCGAATGGATGAAAGCCGCAGCCTCGTCGCCGGCGAGCTGGCTGGCTGTCACGCGCGCCATTTCGTAGAGCGGCGCGACCAGCCCATAAACCTGACCGTTGACCTCGGCGCATTCGCCGAGCGCGTAAATATCGGGGTCGTTGCTGCGCATGCCGGCATCGACAACGATGCCGCGATTGACGGCGATGCCGGCTTCCTTGGCGATTGCGGCGTTCGGTCGGATGCCGACCGCCATGACCACCAGCGTCGCCGGAATGATGGTGCCGTCGGCAAGTTCCACCTGCTCGACCTTGCCGTTGCCGGTGATGGCTTGGGTGTTGGCCTTGGTGATGACCTTGATGCCGCGCTGCTCCACCGCACGCTGCAAGAGGTAGCCGGCGGCCGGATCGAGCTGACGCTCCATCAATGTCGGCATGACATGCAGCACGGTGACGTCCATGCCTTGCGCATTCAGCCCGGCTGCCGCCTCCAGGCCGAGCAGGCCGCCCCCGATGACAACGGCCTTGGCCCGCGACTGGGCGGCAAGCATCATCGCCCGGACGTCATCCAGATCGCGATAGGTCAGCACGCCCGGCAGATTGTGGCCCGGCACCGGGATGATGAACGGCACCGAGCCGGTGGCGATAACAAGCTTGTCATAGGGCTCGGTGACGCCATGATCGGACGTGATGGTCTTGGCCTCCCGGTCGATGGCAACGATCTTGTGGCCCTTGTAGAGGGTGATGTTGTTGGCGATGTACCAGCCGTCGCCGTGGATGATGATCTCCTCATAGGCCTTCTCGCCCGACAGAACGGGCGACAGCATGATGCGGTCGTAATTGACGCGCGGCTCGGCGTTGAAGATGGTGACCTGGTAGCGGCCGGGGGCCTTTTCCAAGAGATGCTCAAGCATGCGCCCAGGGGCCATGCCGTTGCCGATGATGACGAGTTTTTCGGTCATATTCCTGATCCGCTCCGGTCTCACTCAGCCGCGTATGAAAGGGCTGGGGCTTCGGCAGATGCCGCACGCTCCATCCGCCGAATGCTGAACTGCATCCAGGCAAAGCAAGCGACGACGATGACAAAGAGCAGCATGAAGCAGCTCGACCAGACGCCCGTGAGGTCGTTGAGCGCGCCGAAGGCAATCGGCAGGACGAAACCGCCGAGCCCGCCGATCATGCCGACAACGCCGCCGACTGCGCCAACGCTGCCTGGATAGTAGGCCGGTATGTGCTTGTAGACGGCAGCCTTGCCGAGGCTCATGAAGAAGCCGAGTACGCTTGCGACGGCGATGAAAGCAACCGGCCCGATGGCGAAGTGGAAGGCGATCGGCCCGGTAATGCCGTGCACGATATAATCCGTGGGCGGCAGCGACAGGATCAACGTCGCGACGGACGACACCGCAAAGGTCCAATAGAGCACGGTGCGAGCGCCGATCCGATCGGAAAGCACGCCGCCATAGGCGCGGAAGACACTCGCCGGGATCGAATAGGCTGCGCCGATCATGCCGGCGGTCGCGATGCCGAAGCCGTAGACGCCGATCAAGTAGCGCGGCAACCACAGCGACAGTGCCACGAACCCGCCAAAGGCGAAGAAGTAGTAGAAGGCGAAGCGCCAGACCTGCACGTTCTTCAGCGGCGCGAATTCCTCCCAGAACTTTCTCGCCGGTGCCGCCTTGCCGGCGCGGCGCTCACGAATGACCGGGTCGTCGCCCGTCGTGAACCAGAAAACGACGGCCATGACGACCAGCGCGGCCGCCCAGATCAGCGCGACCGACTGCCATCCCCAGGACAGAAGCACGAACGGTGCCAGGAACTTGGTGACCGCGGCCCCGACATTGCCGACACCGAAAATGCCGAGCGCCGTACCTTGCTTGCCGGCAGGGAAGAAGCGCGAGACATAGGCGACACCGACGGCGAAGGAGCCGCCGGCCAGCCCGACGCCGAGCGCGGCGATCAGCATCTGTCCGTAGGTGTGCGCGAAAGCCAGCAGGAAAGTCGCGACCGCCGCCGCAAGCATGGTCGCGGTGTAGACCAGCCGTCCGCCAAAGCGGTCCGTCCAGATGCCGAGCAGCATGCGTACGAGCGAGCCGGTGAGAATTGGTGTGCCGACGAGCAGGCCGAACTCCGTCTCGTTCAGCCCAAGCTCCGTCTTTATGCGGATGCCGATGATTGAAAAGATCGTCCACACCGCGAAGCAGACGGTGAAGGCGATGGTGGACATCATGAGCGCCTGCCGGGAAGCATTGTCCTGGCTCGGCGCGGCTGGGAGATTTGCGGTCATTATCAGGCTCCGGTTTGCGGCGTGGGAGGCACCGCCCTTGTCTGTTCGTTCGCGGCTGTCAGCGGCGCGGCATCGGCGAACTGGTTGAAGCCGACCTTTGCGCGGTCGCCTCGAGACCCTTGCCGTCAGTCTTGGCGCCTGCGGGAAAGAGAAAGAGCGCAGCGGTGAACAGCGCCGCCGTCAGCGCGCTGCTGGCCAGAAAGTCGCGGCGCGCGAAGTCCGCGAGGGACGCGCCAGTACCGATCCGTTTCGTCATCGTCGTCTCCGGTTGGGCGCCGCTTGGGACCAGCGCCGTCGATTGCGTGTTCGGTCAAAACAAAAAAGCTGCCGGCCAGGCCGCCGCGTCCGTCTATCCGGGACCGCATATTGGCCTGAGCAGCAGCTTTGCTTGTGGCGCCCGCCATTGGACGCCGTGTCACTTTGGCCCTTGCAGGCCTACATTCTGAGAAGCAGGAAGCGTGCCAATTCGACGGCGATCTGAATTATCAAAAGAAATCAATGCGAACCGCAGCCGCGCGACGTTTGACCAAGCCCGGCAGCGGATCAAAGATTAGTCAGAATGCCTTGCACAGCAGCATAATATTTGTGCAATGCGGTATACTGCCCATTGCCGATGCAGATTGTTTTTCGGTCACTCCGCTGCTTCGACGAAGCGGTGGCGTTCGTAGAGGAACTTCAACACCGCCTCGCGGCAGCGCAGGAAGGTGCGGTCGGAAGAGAGTTCGACGCGGCGGCGCGGCCGGGCCAGCGGCACGGCAAGCACCTCTCCAATGGTCGCCGCCGGGCCGTTGGTCATCATGACGATACGGTCGGAGAGCAGCACCGCCTCGTCGACATCATGGGTGATCATGATCGTCGTCGAGCCGAGCCTGGAATGGATGTCCATCACCGCGTCCTGCAGATGGGCGCGCGTGAGCGCGTCCAGCGCGCCGAACGGCTCGTCGAGCAGCAGGATCTTCGGCTCCATGGCCAGCGCCCGGGCAATGCCGACGCGCTGCTTCATGCCGCCGGAGATTTCCGCCGGGCGCTTGTCCTTGGCATGCGCCATCTGCACGAGATCGAGATTGCGCATGATCCACTCATGCCGCTCGGCCCTGCTCTTCGAGCGACCGAAAACCTTCGACACGGCGAGGTTGATGTTTTCGTAGACGGTCAGCCACGGCAGCAGCGAGTGGTTCTGGAACACCACGGCGCGTTCGGGTCCGGGGCTGTCGACCTCCTTGTCCTCGAGCAGCACGGCGCCGGCGGACACCTTGGTCAGCCCGGCGATCAGGTTCAGCAGGGTCGACTTGCCGCAGCCGGAGTGGCCGATGATGGAGACGAATTCGCCCTTGTCTATGGTCAGCCGGATGTCCTTCAGCACCTCGCTGACCTGGTTGCCGCGGGCGAAGGATTTGTCGATATGGTCGAGTTTCAGATAGGCCGTCATCGCCCCTCTCCTCACTTTGCCGTTGTGCCGCGGGTGACGAAGGCGCCGACCGCCGCGACCAAACGGTCGAGGCAGAAGCCGGTGACGCCGATATAGGCGAGCGCGACGATGATGTCGGGCAGCCGCGACGAGTTCCACGCGTCCCAGATGAAGAAGCCGATGCCGACGCCGCCGGTCAGCATTTCGGCGGCGACGATGGCGAGCCAGGACAGGCCGATGCCGATCCTCAAGCCGGTGAAGATGTAGGGCGCGGCGGCCGGCACCATGATTTTCACGAAGAACTCGAACTGGTTGAGCCGCAGGATGCGCGAGACGTTGCGGTAATCCTCGGGGATGTTGCGCACGCCGACGGCGGTGTTGATGATGATCGGCCAGATCGAGGTGATGAAGATGACGAAGATCGCCGACGGGCTGGAATCGCGAAACGCGGCCAGCGACAGCGGCAGCCACGCCAGCGGCGGCACGGTACGCAGGATCTGGAACACCGGGTCGAGACCGCGCATCGCCCAGATCGACTGGCCCACCAGCGCGCCGAGCGCCACGCCGACGATCGCCGCCAGGCCGAAGCCGATGGCAACGCGCTGCAGCGAGATCAGCACGCGCCAGGCGAGCCCGATATCCTGCGGGCCATTGTCGAAGAACGGATGCGCGATCAAATCGTAGGCCTCGTTCCACACCTGACTCGGCGGCGGCAGGCTTGATGTCGGCGACGAGCAGGCGATCTGCCAGACGACCAACATGATGGCGATGACGATGGCCGGCGGCACCAGCGCCCTGGCCAACTTGCCAGCGATGGCGAGCAGATCGAAGCGGCGCCGCGCCTTGGCGGTGAAAGCGATCACCGCCGCAGGTTTCGCGGGGAACGCCTTCACCTTTGTGTCCTCGATAGTCTGGATCGACATGTCTGGGAAAAACTCCGTGGTCGGGATTTGCGACAAGCGGCGCGAGCGCCGCTTGCGTGCGGCAGCGGCGCAAGCGGCGCCGTTGCACTTGCGATCGACAAACGGCGCACTGCGCCGTCTGCGGCGGTCAAGCCGAGGCCTTGATCTTCAGGCTGTCGAGATAGGCGGACGGGTTGGCCGGATCGAAGACCTTGCCGTCGAAGAAGGTCTCGACGCCGCGCGACGACGACGCCGGGATGTCGGCTGCCGCGACGCCAAGGTCCTTGGCCGCCTCGCGCCACAGATCCTCGCGGTTGACCTGGTCGACCAGCGCCTTGAGATCGGTGGTCGGCGCGAATTTGCCCCAGCGGATGTTCTCGGCGAGGAACCAGGTATCGTGGCTCTTGAACGGATAGGAGACGCCGCCTTTCCAGAACTTCATGTAGAGATCGGTGCCGTTGGCGACGCGGCCGTTGCCGTAGTTGATGTCGCCCTTGAGGCGGCCGATGATATCGGCGACGGGCACGTTCATCCATTGCCGCTTGCCTATGATGGCGGCCATCTCGTCCTTGTTCTCGCTGGCCTCGCACCATTGCTGGGCTTCCATCACGGCCATCAGGATCGCCTTGGTGGCGTTCGGGTACTTCTCGATGAATTCGGCGCGCAGGCCGAACGCCTTTTCCGGGTGCCCCTTCCACAATTCGCCTGTCGTGGCAGCGGTGAAGCCGACGCCCTGGTGGACGAGTTGCTCGTTCCATGGCTCGCCGACACAGAACACGTCCATGTTGCCGACCTTCATGTTGGCCACCATCTGTGGCGGCGGCACGACGATGGTCGAAACGTCCTTGTCGGGATCGATGCCGCCGGCGGCCAGCCAGTAGCGCAGCCACAAATCATGCGTGCCGCCCGGGAAGGTCATGGCGGCCTTGATTTCTTTGCCGGCCGCCTTTTTGGCGGCGAAGGCGTCCTTCAGCTTCGAGGCATCGAGGCCGACACCGGTGCCGGCATATTCCTGGGCGACCGAAATGCCCTGGCAGTCGTAGTTGAGCCGCGCCACGATCGCCATCGGCATCGGCTGGTTGTTCTGCGTCACCTTGCCGGTGTGCATGAGATAAGGCAGCGGCGTCAGGATGTGAGCACCATCGATGCCATTGGCCGCGCCGCCAAGCATCAGATTGTCACGTGTCGCGCCCCAGGAGGCCTGTTTGAGCACCTCGACATCGGGCATGCCGAACTTGGCGAACAACCCTTTCTCCTTGGCGATCATCAGCGGAGCCGCATCGGTCAGCGCGATGAAGCCGAGTTTGGCGCCGGTGACTTCCGGAGCGGCCGTTGCGGCATAGGCGCCGGAGGGCAGCAGCGCACGCGCGGCCGCCAGGGTTGCCGCGGTGGCAGCACTTGCCATCAGGAAATTGCGGCGAGTCATACCCTCGAGAGGGGCTTCGGTCTTGATGCGTTTCGTCATCATCGTCTCCCGTTGGGCACTGCTTGGGATCAGCGCCGTTGATTGCGTGTTCGATCAAAACAAAAAAGCCGCCGGCCAGGCCGCGCGCGTCCGTCCATCCGGGATCGCGTGTTGACCTGAGCGGCAGCTTTGCCTGTAGCGCCCGCCATTGGACGCCTGTTCCGTGACCCCGAGAAGAGTCTGCCTATTACAAAGCAGGAACCATGCCAGTTTTGGGATGGATAACAAACATCAATGAGATCAATGAGATGCCACAATCGTCGGCGCGCCGGCCCGCCGGGCGAGCAAGCCAAAGATTGTTCATTAGCGCTGGTGCACGCACAACTTTTGTGCAATGCACAAGAGTGGCGCGGAAATGATCAGTCGTTCGTGTGAGCCGACTTCTGTCCGGCAATATAGGCGTCGATCTCAAGGGGATCGAAGATCTGGCCGTCGAAGAAACCGTCCGGGCCGAGCACCAGGCCGGCCCCAGTCGCACCGACCGCGGTTGCTGCTTTGAGCGCGCCCTCGACCTTCGAATTGGCGCCGGGAAGTGCTACGCCAAGCGGCTTCAGCGCCGAACGATAGAGGTCGGGCCGGTAGCAGTCACGGGCGATGGCGAGATTTTCCGGCGTGTGCGCCACATGCCCCCAGCGCACCATCTGCGTGTAGAACCACAGCGCATGACTCTTCCACGGAAAGTTCGCCGCCTTGTCGAAAGGCAGGAAGAAGTCGTCGATATCCAACTCCGCCCCGCCACCCAATTGCAGATGGCCTGTCAGGATCGGCATCTGCATCGCAGGCGGCAGGCCGAGGAAGCCGGCCTGCGCCATCACGGCGGCCAACTCGCCATGGTTGGCCGGATCCTGGCACCAGCGCGCCGAGTGATGCAGCGCGCGCAGCAGTGCCGCCAATGCCGCAGGATTCTCGTCCGCCCAGGCCTTGCGCACGCCGATCACCTTCTCCGGGCTGTTGCGCCATATCTGCGCCTTGACGGTGACGATATGGCCCGTGCCGGCAGCCACCGAGGCGCTGTTCCAGGGTTCGCCGACGCAATAGCCGTCGATCCGCCCAGCGGCCAGCGCGTCGGCCATGAAAGGCGGCGGCACGATGACGATCTCGATCTGCCGCTCTGGATCGATGCCGCAGGCGGCGAGCCAGTAGCGCAGTTCGTAATTGTGCCCGGAATGCGGATGCACAACCGCGAAGCGCAACGGGTCGTAACCGGCCACGGCACGCTCGCGGATGAGCGCGCCAAGTGCCGCACCGGCACGCGCCGGGTCGAGATCGGGTTCGGCGCCATGCGCCGCCATGCCGGCCCAGACGGCGTTGGAGATGGTGACGCAATTGCCGCCGAGCCCGAGCGAAAACGGCACGATGGTCTCCGAAGCGAGCGGCGTCAGCCCGAGATTGCAGGCGAGCGGCATCGGTCCCAGCATATGCGCGAGATGGAAGTGGCCGATGGCGATGCGGTCGCGGATGTTGGCCCAGGACGTCTCGCGATGCAGCGCAAGCTCGATGCCTTCGCGCGCGGCAAAGCCAAGCTCGCCGGCCGCGACCAGCACGGCGCTGTCGAAAAGCGGCATGAAGCCGGCGGTGATCTGGTGCTCGGCGCCCATGCTCATTCGTCCTCCGCCGGTCCCAGCAGCCCGGCGGCAGTCACCAGGCTCTGGGCGATGTCGCCGATCTTGCGGTTCTGGTTCATCGCCGTCTTGCGCAGCAGCGTGTAGGCCGCCTCTTCGGAGAGGCCACGCGACTTCATCAGGATGCCCTTGGCGCGATCGATCACCTTGCGGCTCTCGAGTTCGCCGCGAACTTCTTCCAGTTCGCGCGCCATGCGCGAAAAAGCGTTAAAGCGGCTCACCGCCATGTCGAGGATCGGTTTCACGCGCTCTTGCCGCAGCCCGTCGACGACATAGGCCGAAACGCCGGCGTCGACCGCCGCCTCGATCGAGGCCTGATCGGAACGGTCGACGAACATGGCGATCGGCCGCTTCACCGCGCGCGACAGCTGGAACATGTTTTCCAGCATGTCGCGGTTCGGATTTTCGAGATCGATGACGATGACGTCAGGCTCGATCTCGGCGATCCGCCGCGCAATGCCGCTCACGTCATGGATGACGGTGACCAGCTCATGCCCGGCCTCGCGCAGCCCCGCCTCGATGATCGCGGCGCGGATACGGTTTTCGTCGATCACCAGGACGGCGAGAGAAGTTCGGACCATGCCTGCATTGTGACCAAGCGAAGGAATTGTGCAATGCGGTATGGTCGAACAATCCCGACATTCGCTGAAACCGGCGATTAATGCCGCGCGGCTGAAGTCAGCAGGCCCTGCGACACCAGGCCGTCGTCATGCGCACGGGCGAAGCGCCAGCAGTTCCTTGGCCGTCGCAAGTCTCCTCGACACGGCCTTGCCGGAATCGGAACTGTTGGACGAAACGGCAGTCAGGAACCCGAGGATCGCCGCAAACGCCACGCGGACCGCCTCCACCTGATGCCTCCAACCCTGTATGCCGAACCAGGGAAATGAAAGGGGCTTCCGATACCTCTCAGTCGACCAGTTGCTCAACCATCGACTGAACGAGAACCCGCTTGGCAGGCCGACCGAGAAGTAAAGCAGAGGTGCTCAAGACCAAAAATCGGAATGCCTGCGGTTTCATGTCGTTCTTCGGTCTCAACAAAAGCTGTGACTAATCGGCCTGCCGCGCCTTCGCTAATATCCGCATCAAATCGGCTTTTGTAGTAATCTCATCTTGAAAACCTCGGCCGAGAATCAGCCGGGTTGGCGGGCGGCTGGTTGTGGCGACACTCAACACGCAGGTTCTGGATTTTTTCGACTGGTGGCTCGACGAGCTGCGAGGGGTCCGGGCGCGGCTTGCGCCCAAGCACAGGCAAGCCACCACCTGCGACTGGATCGTCAGCCTGGCCGATGACGGCATCCGCGCCCGCGAGGCCAATGCGCCGGAGTTCCAATCAATCCCGTTGGCGCTCAACGCCTCTTCGGACGAGGTCCTGGCGCTTCTCCAGGGCGGGCCTCGGCGCAAGCGGCCGACCTTCGATATCCGCATTGAGCCCGGGCTGTTCCTGACCAGGCAACTGGCGGCGCGGCGGCTGCCGCTTCGCCAGGCTCGGGACATGGCCGAACTCGACCTCCTGGCCTCGACGCCGATCGATCCGGCGCAGGTGCATGTCGTCTTTGCCAGGCACGCCGAGCAGGACTGCTTCTACCATGTCGTCAAGGCGAAGACGCTTGCTGCGGTGCTCGAAGCGGTCCGCCGGGCTGGTGGATCGGTCCGCTGCCTATCGCTGTTGCAGCCGCACCGCGTGCTGCGGGCCGATCCGCTCAGCCTCGCCGCCGTCTGGCCGCCGAGCGCTGGCGACCGGAGCCGCAGAACTATAGGGATCGCGGCCTGTTCGATCCTGGCCGGAGCCATGCTGGTCACCTTTGCTCACGCGCATTGGCGCAGCTGGCAGGCGGGTGCCGAACTGGACGCGCAGATCGCCGATGCGCAGGTGCAGGCCAAGGCGGCACGCACCTCGCTGCAGAAGCGCCAGGCCGGCATCGAGCAGATCGAAAGAATCCGCCAGGAAAAGAAGACGACGGCGTCGCTGGTCCGCGTCTGGGCCGAGCTGACGCACCTGCTTCCCGACACGACCTGGCTGACCGATCTTTCGGCCAAGGGCGACGACCTGACCATTACAGGCTTTTCGGCCTCCGCCGCCGAGCTGATCCAGCCGCTCGACGCCTCGCCGTTGTTTTCGGCGCCCGAATTCGCCTCGCCCGTGGTCAAGGTTCCCGGCCAGGAGGGCGAACACTTCACCATTACGGCAAAGATCGGAGCGCTCTAGCGATGCTCTTCGCCATCCTCAACACCAGCCCGCTGGTTCGCCGCCTGATCGCGCTGGCCATCGCGGCGGTATCGGCTGGCGTCCTCGCCTGGGTGGTGTTCGCGGCGCTCGACAGTGTCGCCTCGGCACAGGCCGGGACCGAGGAGAAGCGCGAGCTCCTCGGCCAGTTGCAGAGCGTGGCGGCACTGGCCAAGCGCCTCGATAGCGCCGCCAGTCCGGCAGTGGCAGCAAATACCGAATTTCTCACCGGCGAGAGCGAAGCGATCATTCGCGGCGGGCTGCAGACCCGCCTGAACGCGATCGCCGCCGCCAATGGCGTGAACGTGCTGTCGGCCGGCAATGCACCGGTGCTCAGCGAAGCCGGCGTCGATTTCATCGGGCTGCGGGCCAACCTTTCGGGGCCGCTCGAGGGCATTCACAACGCCGTTCTCGCCATCGAAACGTCGCTTCCGGTGCTGTTCATTCGCGAGGCCACCGTGCGCACGACCGATGTCGGACCGGCCGCCGGGCACAGCGGCGACCCCGAGATCTTTGCCGAGATCCTGTTTTACGGCCCGCTGCAAACGCAAGGCGCATCGGCAGCCAGTGGGGTCAAGCCATGACCCTGAAAGTCACCGGCCTGGCGATTGCGGCCATGATCGCGGGCCTCATCCTGGTCAATGTCGTGCTCTACGGCACGCCGGTGGACATCACGCCGGTCGCCTCCGGGAAAGGGCATGACGGCGCGTTGGCATCAGCGGCGGGATCGCTGCAGTTTCCTGAGGCCGGCGATTTCAGCGAGACGTTCCAGCGTCCGCTGTTCACACCGACGCGCCGGAAAATCGTGCCGCCGCCAGTCCCGCCGCAGCCGGTGGAAATCGCCGTCGCACCGGCCGAGCAGCCGGCTCCACGGCCCGAAGCCGCACCGGCCGTTACGCCATCGCTGCTGGGCATCAGCAGAAACGGCGGAGCGGCAAAGGCGCTGCTGCGCGTCGCGGGCAGCGATGCTGCTGTCTGGTATGGCAATGGCGAGACCGTCGATGGCTGGAAGGTGTCGGCGATCGACAAGGATCAGGCCGTGCTCGAGCGTGACGGCAAGGTGGCCCACATCCTGCTTTATCCGCCATGGGAGAACCTCCCGCCACCACCACTGCCCCCTCCGCCACCCCCGGTCCCGGAATTATGAGCGGCCGCACACCTCACGACGGCGCAAGCGCAGGCAACGAAAGCCCAAATAGCGGCTTTTCGCTGGTCGCCGTGCTGGTGTTCATGCTGATCGTCTCGGCAATCGTCGTGCCCTTCGCCGTGACGGCCAAAACGCGGCTGATGATCGCCAACAACGAGGTAGAACAGGAGCGCCTGTCGCTGCTTGCCGAGGGCTTGGGCAATCTTGTTGCGAGCGAATTGACCGGCGGCTCGGGGACAAAGACGTTTGCGCTGGATTCCACACCGGCGGCGTGCCGGTCGGGTGCGTTCAGCTTCGATGTGCGCGTCCAGGATCACGGCGGGCTGATCGATCTCAATGCCGCCGACGACAATTTGCTGGCGCTTGGTTTCGCATCGCTTGGCTTCGAGCAGCAGGCGTCGCAAGCGCTGGCCGAGGCCGCGCTCCGGTTTCGTGACAACGCCAAGCTGTTTGCCGGCCAGCCCGGGCCAAGAAGCGCCGTCGGGCCGCCGCAAGACAAGCAGGCGCCGTTCGAATCTGTGTCCGAACTGCAGGAGTTCGCTGCCCTTGCGTCAGTGCCCCTGCAGGCCCTCCATGCCGCCTTCACGGTCAACTCGAAGCGCGGCACGATCAGCGCCGATCATGCACCGAACCGTCTTCGCGCGGCCCTTGCCACTGGTTCCAGCGCCGCGCTTGTTCAGGCTGCCGAGGCATCGGCCTACACGGTCGACGTGGCCGTCAGACGCGACGGATCCGGCATCACGGGTCAGGCCGAGTTCATCATCGAGAAATCTCCGGTGAGCGACACGGCGTTCCGGCGCGTCTCGCGAAGCCCTGCGCGTGACGCCGGCACATTGCCGGCAGGCGCCGGCAGTGCCGGCTGCGAGGTGCTTTTCGGCAGCGAGGCCGCACAGCTCCTGCAGGGGTGGAGCTCATGAACGCTCCCGTCCAGCCCCAGGGGATCGAGGCGTTTCTGGCCTTTCTCGAGGGAGAGAAAGTGCTGACTGCGCACGCGGTCCAACGCGCCTTGGGGGCATCGCGGACATCAGGACATCCGTTCGATACGGTGATGACCGAACTCGGGCTGATCGGCGAGCAGGAGCTTGCCAACAGCCTCAGCCGCTACCTCCAGGCACCGACGGTCGAGATTCCCGAACAGATCAGCCCCGAAATGCTGGCAAGCGTGCCGTTGGTCTACCTGCGTGCAAACGCGATCCTGCCGCTGCAAATGGATGGCGAGCGGCTAGTTGTCGCCGTCGCCGATCCCTTCTCGTCGGCAACGATCGACGCGCTTGCCTTTCACTATGAGCGGACACTGGCGCTACGCATCTTGCCGAGGCGCACGATCACCGAATGCATCGATCGCATCGAGCAATCGGCTCTGGAGGCCGTTTCAAATGGCGGCGGCGGTGGCGAATTCCTGGATTTCGGCCCCGACGACCTCGAACGATTGAAGGATTTTGCCCGTGAGGCGCCGATCGTCCGCTTCGTCGCCGAGACCATCCACAAGGCTGTCGATGCAAGGGCCACCGACATCCACATCGAGCCGCTCGAGGATCACGTCCGCATCCGCTTCCGGCATGACGGCATGCTGTCGACCGTCGACACCGCATCGATTGCGATGCTGTCCGGCATCTCCACCCGCATCAAGATCCTGTCGCGCCTCAACATTGCCGAGCGGCGCCTGCCGCAGGATGGACGCATGCGCATCGCCGTGCGCGGCCGCGACGTCGACCTGCGCGTCTCGGTCATTCCGTCGATTCACGGCGAAGCCATCGTACTTCGAATTCTTGACCGTGCCGGCGTCGAATTGAAATTGGAGAAACTGGGTTTCGACGGTGTCGCGCAAGGCAAGATCCGCTCCATGTCGCAAGCCGCCAACGGCATCGTGCTGATCACCGGGCCGACCGGCAGCGGCAAGACGACGACACTCTATTCGATCCTCGCCGAGCGTTCGCGGCCGGACGTCAAGATCTTCACGGTCGAGGATCCGGTCGAATATCGCATGGCGGGCATCACCCAGTTGCAGGTCAATCCGGCGATCGACCTCGACTTTGCCGCCGCCCTGCGTTCGATCTTGCGGCAGGACCCCGACATCATCCTGCTCGGTGAAATTCGCGATCGCGAGACGGCGCAGGTCGCGGTCCAGGCGGCGCTCACCGGCCATCTGGTGTTCTCGACACTTCACACCAACAGTGCCGCGGGCGCGCTGACGCGGCTTCGCGACATGGGCATCGACGGCTATCTGCTCGGCGCGACGATCCGGGGCGTCATCGCACAGAGGCTGTTGCGCCGTGTCTGCCCGACCTGCCACGGCGCCGACCAAACCGGCCCGGCCTGCCGCACCTGCAACGGCTCCGGCTACAGCGGGCGCACAGTGACCTACGAAATGCTGCAGGTATCGCCGCGCATCGCCGAGCTTATTGACCGGGGCGCCGGCGAAATGGAGATCGGGAAAATTGCCGCCGAGGACGACCTCGTGCCGATGTCGGTCCACGCAACCGCCCTTGCCCGATCGCAGGTCACCACGATGGACGAAGTCCGGCGTGTCATCGATCTCGCGGGAGGGGGCTGATGCCGGCCTTCGCCTATCGCGCCTATCTCGTCGACGGCAGCACCGAGACCGGCATTCTCGATGCGTCGACCAAGCAAGATGCGGCGCGCAAACTGGCGCAGCAGGGCCGCCGTTCCTTTCACCTTGCGCCTGTGAGCGGCGACAAGCAGCAGCTTCGCCTGCCCGGGCGCAGCGCGCTGACGTTGACCCGCAAGGTCGATCTCGGCCGTCTGTTTTCCGAGCTTTCGGTGCTTCTGAATGCCGGGTTCACCGTCGACCGCGCCTTGCATGCGGTCATTTCGGGCGAGGCCAACGGTCAGCGGCGTCAACAGCTGCAATCGGTGCTCGATCTCACAACCGGCGGCCGGCCGATCGCCGAGGCCTTTGCCGGGCTGCCGGGTATCACCTCCGACGTTGCCGCCCTGCTCGCCAGCGGCGAGCGCAGCGGCAAGATGGCCTATATATGCCAGCGGCTGGCGGACACCTATGAGGCAACGGCCAAACGCCGTGCGGCAATTATCGAGGCTCTGGCCTATCCTGCCTTCCTGCTGCTGGTGATGAGCGGGGCGCTGGTCATTCTGGCGACGGTCCTGGTACCGGCGCTGGAACCGATTTTCGAAGGCTCATCTGCTCCCAAGCCGTTCACCATGACCATGCTTTCTGCATTCGGCACGGTGTTTCGCGACTATCCGTTCGTCTTCCCGCTGGCGGCGGTCCTCGGCCTGCTTACCTGGCTTTTTCTGTCCCGATCCACCGGTGCGAGAAAACGCCTCTCGCATTGGCTGTTGAAGATCCCGCTGATCGGCGCGCTGGTCAGGGATGCCGTGATCGCGCGCTATCTGGAAACGCTTGCGCTGCTGCTCGGCAATGGCGTGGCGATGACCGAGGCGCTCGGCCTGGCCGCCAATGTTTCCAGGCAGAGTTCGCTGGCGGCAAGCTTTGCGGCGATCGAAGAAACCGTCGCCAACGGCGCCCGCCTGCATGGCGCGATCGTCAAGGCAGGGATTTTCGACAATGCGACGATGTCGCTGGTCTCGCTCGGCGAAGAGGCGAATGCCCTTCCCGTGGTCCTGGATCGGGCCGCGAAAATGCTCCAGCTGACGCTGACGCGCCGGATCGACACTGTGCTGAAGCTGCTGACCCCGGCTTTGACGATTTCGCTCGGTTTCCTCGTCGGCAGCCTGGTCATTTCGGTGATGACCACGATCCTCAGCATCAACGACCTGGCGCTGCAATGACAGCTGCGTCGAGAGCCGGCGCGCCGGCACACGCAACCGCCGGATTTACTCTGGTCGAGATGCTGGTCGTGCTGGCGATCATGGCCCTCGTCGCGGCCATCGCTGCACCGGGGCTGGTCAGCAACTATCGCACCAGGAACCTGGAGACACTGGCCGGCGAGATCACCATGCGGCTGCGCCTGTCGCGCACATCGGCGATCGCCGCCGCCAGGCCCAGGCAGGTTCTCGTCGATCTCGGCACCCGCACCTTCCGGTTCGGCGAACAGAACACGCTCACGCTGCCGGACGATGTCAAAATGACCGTGACCACCGGCCAGGAGACCGTCATCGCCGACCGGCAGACAGTCCTGACCTTCCTTCCCGATGGCAGCGCTTCCGGCATGGACATCTCGCTGCTGCAAAAAGGGCGGACCGCGCGCATCGCGGTCAACTGGCTGACCGGGCTTTCAACCTGGCGCGCGCTGCCATGACGGCGCCATCGTCTCAACCGACCTCCGAAGACGGATTTTCGATCCTGGAGATGATCGTCGCCATGACCATCCTGGCGCTTGTGCTTGGCATCGCCAGCCAGTCGATCGTTCTGGCGAGCCGCAGCATCGCCGCGGCCAAGCGCCAGGTCGAAGCCGCCAGGACGGTGCGTGTGATGCTGGCCGACTACGAAGCCCGGACACAAACCACGGCGCCAAACGGCTGGACCCTGAAGACGTACACGATAGAAATGTCGAAGGCCAAGGTGACGGCTGTGCTCATAGAAAAGACGGGCGGAGCGTTTCCAGGCAGGCCGTTTCTAACCTTCGTGCCGGTGCAGGAGCCCGGTGCTCAATGAGCGGCCTGTTTTCCCGCGCTCACTCGAAAATCCGCGCCGTCTGCCGGCCGGAGCGCCGTTCAGGCATCCCCCTGCCCGACGCCAGATCATCAAGGGGACCATCGGCATCAGTCGAGGGATTTGCGCTGATCGACGTGTTGGTCGGGCTGGCCCTGATCGGCGTGATCACATCGCTGATGATGGTCTTCCTCGGCCAGGCTCGAACCATGCTGCGCATCGAAAAAGCAACGGAATTCCAGATGGAGGTCGATTCCGCATCGCGGTTTCTGGAAACGGCGATCAGCCATGCCGAGCCCTTGCCCTTGTCGAAGTCGTCGCCGGACCAGGTGCTTTATCTCGACGGCGATGGTTCCCGGATCGAGTTCAACGCCGTTCAGGCGATCGGCTTCAAATCCTCCGCGCTGCGCGAAATTGCAGTTTCGCTTGGCGGAAGTGCACTGGCCATTGTCCAGAAAACACGGCGCGGCAGCGGACCCGGCGCGTCGACGCAGAGCCAGCCGGTGCGGCTGCTCGGCGGTGTGAACGCCATAAGATTCGAATATCTCGACGGTTCGACGGCTGGTTCATCATGGTTGTCGAGCTGGAATGCGCCGCGGCGCCTGCCCGCCGCAGTGCGGTTCACCGTGTCGGTTCAGCGCGATGGTGCCGCCTTTTCGGCGAGCGGTTTTGCTCGCCTCGATCTGGCCAATGCCCGGCAGCTGCCGGGCATGAACGAAACACAGCGCCCCGAAACACAGCGCCGACCATAGAGAAGAAAAATCAGTTGCTGATGTCCTGGTCTTCGCCGGTTCCATCGGGCTTGCCGTCTTTTCCAAGGCTGCGGATGACCACGCCGCTCGCATCGGCCTTCACTTCGTAGGAATAAGGCCTCCCCCACGGATCCTTGAGACCGGTCGTCCCCTTGAGGTAAGGGCCGTTCCAACGCGCTTCGCCTGTGGGCGCCGCAACCAGGGCCGAGAGCCCCTCCTCCGCGGTCGGATATTTCGCATTGTCGACATAGTAGAGTTCAAGCGCGCTTTCGATGTTGCGGACTTGCGCCTTGGCCGCGTTGGTTCTTGCCGAGCCGAGATAGCGCAGCACCTGAGGTGCTGCGAGCGTGGCGATCAGCGCGATGATGGCGAGCACGACCAGAAGTTCGACCAGGGTGAAGCCGCTTTCGCGATCGTCGCGTTCTCGGCGGGATTTTTCAGAGGTAAAGCGTGGAGTGATCATCAGAGCAGTCCCATGTCCAAACCTGCAAGTTGCTCCAGTGCCCAGCTGCAGCCGAGGCCGATGGCGATGAACGGGCCGAAGGCGACACGGGCTTTGGCCGCCGCCGGCCCTGTCGCGATCACCAGCCCGCCGACGAACAGCAAAGCGCTGGCGCTGGCGACGAACAGCAGCACCGGCAACAGCAGCGGGCTGATCCAGCATGCGGCGGCGGCCAGCATCTTGACGTCGCCGAGGCCGAGGCCGATCCGGCCGGTCATCAGGAAATGGCCGCGCCGGATCAACCAGGCAGCGGCAAAGGTCAAGGCGGCGAACAGCAGGCGCGCCGGCAGGCCGTCCGCCTGCGTCGCCATCTGATAGACAAGGCCGATGCCGGCCAGGGCCAGGTTGAACCCATCCGGGATGATCTGCCGGCGGAAATCGGCGATCGAAATAGCGCAGAGAATAGCCGCCAGGGCGATCGTGGCAGCCAGCACGAGGAATGAGTGCATCGTCAATACGCCAGCCTCTTCAGGTCCTGTTGCAGCTTGGTGCCGCCGCGTCGCTTCTGGATCGGCGTCTGCAAGCTGATCTTGCCGCGGAATTCGTCCGTCACCTCGCGCGCTTCGTTGATGTCGCGCACGACATGCGGCCTGATGAAGATGATCAGTTCGGTGCGTCCGATGCTGTCCGTCTTTTGCTTGAACGCGTTGCCGATGATCGGGATGTCGCCGAGGATAGGCACTTGCGTGCGGTCGACATTGTTGCGCGACTGTATCAGGCCGCCCAGCGCCAGGCTCTCGCCGTCATTGACCAGGACGCGGGTCTGAATCTTGCGCTGCTGGATAGTTGGCGAATCGATGCCGGAGCTGGTCGTCCTGGTGACGTTGCTGACCTCCTGCTGGATGTCGAGCATGACCCTGCCGGCATTGTTGATGCGTGGCGTCACCGTCAGGATGACACCGGTGTCCTTCATCTCGACCGAGACGACCGGCGAGCTGCCGAGCGTCTGGTCCACCACTTGCCTTGTGGCGATCGGCACCTGGTCGCCGACCTGCAAGATCGCCTTCTGGTTGTTCAGCGCCATGATGGTCGGCGCCGAGATGACATTGACGTCGGTGATGCTGGAAAGTGCATTCAGCGTCACCTGGATGTTGTCGGTGGCGTAGCTCCAGTTGAAGCCGGGCAGTGCCGCCGCGGCAACGCCCTTTGCCACGTCGGTCACCGAGATGTTCATGCCGCCATTCTCGAAGAACCAGCGCAGTCCGTATTTCAAATCGTCGTTGAGCGTCACTTCGGCGATGACAGCCTCCAGCATGACTTGCGTCGGCAGCACGTCGACCTTGGCCAGTATCTGCTCGATGCGTTCGTAGTCGCGCGCTGTGGTCTGGATCAGTAGCGCATTGTTTTCGACATCGGCGACGACCGTGGCGTGGGCCGGCGCCTGTCCATCCTGCATCGGCATCGAAGGCGACGGCCCGGTCAGTGGCACCGGCGTGACGCCATCCGATTGCATGGCGATCGGCGTCTGGTCGGGCGACACATTCGAGCCGCCTGAATCTCCCTCGGTCTTGACCGTGGTGCCAAGCACGGAGCTCAACACCGCAGCCAGTTCCTTGGCCGGGCGGTTCTGGATCTGGTAGACGAAAAGCTGATCTTCGTTGGTCTCGGCCAGCCTATCGAGCTTGTTGATCCAGGTCGCGGCACGGGCGAGATAGGCCGGGCGCGAGGTGATCACCAGCACCGAATTCAGCCTGTCGTTGGGGATAAACTGGATGAGCTTGGCGCCGGGCCCTTCCTTGGTGCCGAAGATGGAATCGAGTTCGGCGGCAACCGCCTCCGGCTTGGAGGTCTTGAGCGGATGCAGCGCCACCGACATGCCGCGCATCCAGTCGACGTCGAACACCGAGACCGCTTCTCTGATAGCGTTGAGGTCGCTGTCGTTGCCGGCGACCGTGATCAGGTTGCGAACGGAATCGACCCGCAGCACCGACCCCTGTCGGGTGATCGGTTCGAGAATGGTCTTCATCTCGTCGGCGGCGATGAATTGCAGCTGCAGCACCTGCACCTTGACGCCGGGGCCGGACGGCGAAACCGAAGGCACACTGACCGGCGGTGTGCTGGACATGATCTCGGAAAGCGGCACGATCTGATAGGTGCCGGCGCGGTTGGTGATGCCGGCGGAATTCACCGCGAGCGCCGATTGCAGGATGTCGACCAGCGCGTCCTTCGACACCGGCTGCGAGGTCTGCAAGGTCACCGTGCCCTGTACGCGCGGATCGACGATGTAGTTGAGGTGCAGCGCATCGCCCAGAACCGCTTTGGCCGCCTCGGTGATCGGCGCATTGATCAGGTTGAGCTCGAACTGGCCCGAACCGTCTGCCGTCACCTTGGTGACGGGCGCGCCGGAGGAGACGAACTGGCCCGACCCCTGATACTGCGTGCCGTTGAAGCGCTGCGCCTGGCCGGCGGCCGAGGTGATGGCGCCGGGACCGGTGTAGCCCGCCCGCAACGGCGAGTTCTTGGCGTGCAGGCTGTCGATGGTCTCGGTGAAGAAGTCCTTGCCCGGCGCAGAGGTGCAGCCGGCAATCGCCAGCAACGTGCACACCACGACCCGATGACTCGGCTTGATCGACATCCACCCGATTCCCCTGGGTTTTTAGTCTACGGCCTTTGCAAGCCGATGTCGGGAATGATGTGGGTGTTTGGGGTCTATCCACAGGGTTGGTGGCGGAGGGCGGCAACCTGCCGGGTCAGGTTAATGCCTGAGATCTGGATATCAATTAGGGAAGCCGGCTACTTGACCAGAGCAGCCGAGACTGCGGTGAGCTACAGAGATGGCCACCGAGCAGGCCCCTTGCCGTATGGGCGGACGGGCGAAGATGGTAAAAAGTGCACTGTCACCGTAATTCCTGCCAGAAATGCCCGGTTTTCTTCTGTCGCGCGTGGATGGTGCCGGCATAGGCGCGATGCACCTTGGCAAGCGCGCGCCGCAAGCCATCGGGGTCGGGCGGTGTCAGGATCAGGTGCACATGGTTCGGCATCAGGGCCAGATGCCGACATCGGCGGCGCGGCAATGCTCGACCAGCAGGTTCTTGTAGGGCGCGTAGTCACCAGGCGCGAAAAACACTTTGGCGCGCCGGTTGCCACGCCGCGTCACGTGGTGCGGCAGACCGGGAACGACAATACGGGCAAGGCGAGCCATGCTGGCCGTCTACACGCAATGAAGGTCGGACGAACATGAATAAAGTGCACTGTCACCGTAATTCCAAACTCAATGTGTACAGCCGCACGCAAGCGGTGATCGAGGTTTCGAAGCTGGACAATGCGGAGCTGTTTCGCGATCAGGCGGGGTTTTGAAGCTGCTCACAGCGATGGTCAGGCTAATACTGTCGCCGTAATTCCATCAAGTGCAACCTCCAATCTCTGGTAAGTATAACTTCATAAACGCATATATACTCCCTTCACCAAGATCTACTTCGTTTGAATCCAAAAATTTGTTAAATTCTTCACAAATCTTTTCCCGCCCACCAAATGCTTTGTCAAAATTTTTAATGATGCCATCGTCGCCAAATACAAATGTGAAATCACAGTCCAAATTGGCGTAAACTGCTAGGCGGCCGTCCACGCGCATCATTCCACAAGGTCGCATGCCCAAATTGCTTGCATAGATATATAGCCAGTCTCGGCGCGCCGGACTGTAAGGTGCCCAAAAGATAGGATCCGGTATGTGCCCTACTGGAGGCTCCACCCAAAGGTAACACCCGCCAACGAAATGCTTTCCGAAGAAAACATCGAACATTTCCTCTGTCCAAGTGCCTTTACTCGGCCCTTGAATACCCAAACACCCTTCCAGTAGCCGGGTGTTATTTCTGACCATTGGAGCATAGATTTTCCGGTCTGGGATTATACCGTCGCCCATATGTGCTCGCGCTATTTTCCCTAGCAGCATACCACGCACGGATTCTTTTTCTTTTTCGGACAAATGACGGCCGCCGTCATTTATCTCTTTAAGTTGAAAGCGAGCACTAGAGCCGGACATTATTTGCGACCACCATTTTTAGAATTTCTTGAATTACGGTGACAGTGCACTATTTTCTTTTCGCCGCCTGCCTCGCTTTCCCGATTTCACGGCCCTTCCGGTTTGCCCGGCAATCCGGTCCAGAAATGCTTCGCTGCCCACCGGCCGGCCGATGCTCTCGGCTTTGCGCAGGGCGTCGAAAGCCGCGACATCCGTCTCGATCAGGTCGAACAGTCCGGCCGACGAGGGCAGCCGGTCTTTCATCGGCCCCAGATCCGTAACGCCATCGGCTTCATCCGTCAGATGCGCCCGAGCGCTTGACCAGGGCCAATCCGCCGCCTGGCTCACCAGCCCCGCGCGTACCGGGTTCAGCCCGACATAGCGCACTGCCGACAACAGGCGATCCTCGTCCATCGCGACGGCGCCGAAGCGACCTTGCCAGAAATGCCCGGTTTTCTTTTGCCGCGCATGGATGGTGCCGGCATAGGCACTGGTGCACCTTGGCAAGCGCGCGCCGCAGGCCATCCGGGTCTGCCGGTGTCGAGATCAGGTGCACATGGTTCGGCATCAGGGCCAGATGCCGACATCGGCGGCGCGGCAATGCTCGACTAGGAGGGCCTTGTAGAGCGCGTAGTCACCAAGCGTGAAAAACACCTTGGCGCGCCCGTTGCCGCGCTGGGTTACGTGGTGCGGCAGACTGGGCACGACAATGCGGGCGAGGCGAGCCATGGGAGCAATCTACACGCAATGAAGGTCGAACGAATATGAATAAAGTGCACTGTCACCGTAATTCCTTGCCGCATCGGCGGACGGGCGAAGATGGCAAAAAGTGCACTGTAATTCGAAATCAATCCGATATTGCAACGATGCTTCTCTTCTCTGATAAAGCGGAACTCCCGAGCGATGTCATTTTTTCTAAGAAATCCAGTAACCTGGAAGAGTTAGTGTTGTTTTTTAGTATGAAAATTTCTTGCATAAATATCGGTATTGAAGAAAGAGGTATCTCCTCATCCTCATAGTAATCATGGAATCTAACAACCTCGCCCAACCCAAGAGATTTGGCGGCCACCAACAATTCATGATGAAGCTCGACATCTAGTGGGACTGATTTTTTTGGGGCGCCACTTGCATCAAGGATTGAGAAATCTAGCGACATTAGACTCTATGGCCTCCCTGGAAAGGCTGTTACCAATTCACCCTTTGGATTGGTAACAACAGACATTACCGACGTCGGTTGTCCTGTTGACCTGTCAACACCAATATCCCTATTCACGTCAAGGGTGCGAACAAAGTTTCCATTTGGCTGCACGGTCGCCTTTTGCTGCGTCGCCAAATCTATTAATGACTCTACATCCTCACCGTTGCTAAACTTACTTTTATCCGCATACTTCGATATGCTGTTAATTGTATGACGATCTACGGTATGCTTCAAACCTTTTGCAGTAATTTTTATTGATGGATTCAATAATAGAGGGGTTTCTTTTACGACTGCTTTTAGTCCATTTTCAACTAACGCTGCCCCTATTTTCTCCTCGGGTAGCGCCACACTCAGCGCAAGGCCCGCCACGCCTAGCCCAATTTTTCCCTTATCTTTTTCTTTTACTCCCTCGTATATCGATTGCAAGTCTCCGACCGGAGTAGCCGATACAATCGCTTTTCCTGTATTAACGGCGGCATCAACGCCCGCATGTCCAGATATGTCGGCCTGATTGCCGATGTAACCTCTGGCGGCAACAGCTCCAGGGCCTCCGCTGAAAATACCCCCTCCGCCAAATAGGCTTTCCCATCCGTGGCCATTCCGATCGCTTTTGTTGACCGGGTCATTCTGAGAATAGGCATACCGGTTGGTGCCAACACCTTCCTTGGTCGGATCCCAATCATCCGGCGAAATAAACCTCCCCAGCACCGGATCCATGTACCGCGCATTGAGATACAGCAGTCCGGTCTCTGGATCGAAGCGTTCGCCGATGTAGTTCTTCTGCGTCTGGAAGCCGGTGTTGAGGGTTTCGCCATAGGTGGCGTAGCTGGTCTGTTCGACGACAGTGCCCGACATGTCGGTGACCTGGCGCACCGAGGCCAGATGCTCGCGGTGCAGGAAGTATTTGGCCGTGCCGACGACCTTGATGTCGGGATGTGGATAGCGCGTGTAGATTTCCGCGCCCGGTGTCTTCGGATCGATCTCGACATTGGCGTCGGGATAGAGCGTGGTGGCGAAGCTCGATGATTTTTTTGCTCGCGCCCCGTCCGGGCCGTAAGCGAGATTGACGGCGTTGGAGGCGCGCGTGACCGTTTTCAGCCGGTTGGCTTCGTCCCAGACCAGCGTGCGGCTGCCGTCGGAGGTCAAATTGCCATTGGCGTCATAGGCCATCGCATTGGCGCCGACCGATATCGGCGTATGCGGGCGTGGTGCGCTTGCCGAGGGATAGACATAGGTGCCGGCGACACGGGCGCGCGAGATCATGTTGTCGTTGGCGGCATAGACATAAGCTTCGTCGAGCGTGTTGTCGCCCAGATTGTCTGATGAGATCAGCCGGTCGGCATTGTCATAGACATAGTTCCAGCTGCCTGCCGGGGCGGCCCCTACAATGTTGGTGATGCGGCCGACAGCATCACGAATGTATTGCCGGTCCATCAGCATGCTGGCGCCGAATGCGTTGGTGATGCGCGTCAGCCAGCGCCTTGTCGGCGAGTAGGTGAAGGTGGTCTTCACGCCATTGGCGTAGGTGATCTCCTTCGTTTGGCCGTCAGCCTCGTAAATGGTCGAGGTGATGAAGCCGGGAGCGGAGTAGAGCCTGTTGCCGGCGGTGTATTGCAGGCGGTTGGTGTTCGAACCGAAGTCGAGCTGAACGGGGAAGTACTGGACATATATGCTCTGACCGGAGCCGTCGTGGACGTTGAACGTGGTGTTGGTGATGCCCGCGATGGTGGCATCCTGGCGGGCAACCTTGCCGAGACCGTCATAGTTGTAGAGCTGGACGGCGGCGGCGTTTTCCGAGCGGGTCAGCTGGCCGATGTTGTAATAGCCTGATGCCGCCTGGTCGTAGGTGTTCTGCGTCAGCGTCACCGGGCCGCCGCCCGGCGCGGTGGCCGTCTTCAGCGTCAGCCGGTCCATCTGGTCATAGCTGAGCGTGGTGACCGTGCCCCTGGCATCGGTTTGGCTGACCAGCCGGTTGGCGGCGTCGTAGACATAGGTCCAGGTGCCGAGATCGGGATCGGACGCCGACAGCCGGTTGCCGAGCATGTCGTAGGTGTAGGTCCAGGTCGAGCCGCCGGGATCGGTGACGCCGATCAAGCGACCGAGCAGATCGTAGTTGTGGCTCTCCATCAGGCCAAGACCCAAGGTGTCGCGATAGAAGGCTACAACATCGCCCCTCACCGAAGTGACCGTTGTGGTTTTGTGGCCGAGCTCATCCGTCAGCGTTGTCCCGTATAGCCGCGGCGGAGTGCTGACGGCGGTGGCGAGGTAAGGCAGATAACTGCGCTCGCTGGTGTCCGGATTGACCGTCGTCACCAGCCGGTCGGCCCAGTCGTAGCTGTTGGTGGTCCATTGCGCCGTCTCGCCGACAAAGCGCGGGGCGGCGGTGCGCAGCACATTGCCGCGAAGGTCGTAGTCAGTCTCGACGATGCGTCGTGCACCGGCCGTTGTCTCGCCGGGTGTTTCCACGCGATAGACCCGGCCAAGCCCGTCATAATACGAGCGGGTAAAATCCTCGCCGACCCCATTGGGCAGCGGCGTGTATTTGACCAGCGCCTGGGTTGCCGGATTGCCCTCGTTCTCAAAACGCGTCTTGACATAGGCGCCGGTCACGCTCTGCGACACTTGGTAGAGCCGGCAGAACGGATCAAAGGCGAAGGTCTTCACGATGCCGTTGAAGTCCGTCTTCGTCATTGGCAGGCCACACACCGCATTGTAGGCGGCGGTTGAGACGAAGCGCGTGTCGGCCGGTTGTCCGCCCGTCGCGAAATAGCGCGGCGCCCGCTCGGTTATCGGAAAGATGTGATAGGTCGTCCCGTAATCCCACTCGGTCCTGTTGCCGACACCATCAATGGCCGCGATCCTGTTGCCATAGGCGTCGTAGGCAAAATACTGATTCACCGTCTTGCCCGCGGTGACATCGCTGAAGGTCTGCACCCAGGTCAGATTGCCCTTGGTCGGCACCGCCCAGACGTCGGTCGTGTTGCCGTCGTAATAATTGTGCTTGTAGCTGACATAGGGATCCGTGCCGGTAAGCCCGGCATGAGTGCGCTCGGCGATCAGCGCCGAGACGATGTAGGCCGAGGTGTTGGGCGAGAAGAAGCGCTCGGTCCAGGTCTCGTCGCCACCGACATCGGTGCGGCCATAGTCCTTGAGGCTGGTGACGTTGTTGTAGGCATCGAAGCCCCGCTCGACGCGCAAGTTGCGCGCGATGTTCTCGGTCAGCGTCGTGTCGGTCGCCGTGTTCTGCACCGTGTAGGGTTTTGTCGCCGCATTGACCGCATAGGTCTCTGCCACCTGCTTGTGCACGGTCCCAGTGCCATCCTTCCACACCGTCAGCGACGGCAGGCCGTAGCTTGCCAGATCCTGCCGATAGGTGGTCTCGATCTTCGATGGTGCGGTCTCGCCATTGGCCAGCGGTTTTGTCTCGACGATCGAGGCAAAGCCCAGGAACTTGCGCGCCGCCGGATCGTACTTGCCGCCGGCATAGCTGTAGGTGCTCACCGCCGTCTGGCCACGGCCGTCGCTCACCGACAGCTTCGTCACCGCATGCACCAGCTGCGGCAGGTAGTTGTTCGTCCAGGTCGACGACGGCGTGTACTCGACCGCCACCGTCCCTCCCAGCTCCGTCGTGATCTGCTTCACCAGGTTCGGATTGCCGGTGCCGGCATTCGAGATGATCATGCTGTTGTTGTAGTTGGTGAAGTCCGGTAGGCCGTCGCCGTTGAAGTCGCCAACCACCGTGCCCGCCGTAATCGATGACGGTAGCGCGAATTGCACGGGTGTCATAGTTGTTCCAGAGGGGCGCAAGGAAAGGCCCGGACGGTGCCAGTTCTGTAAGACTGACTTGTCAAAGTGCCGCCAACCGTGATCACGTCCATCCGACCGTCATTGTCGAAGTCGCGCAGAACGGCAGACACGCCCGCCATCGACGAAACCAAGTAGGTCTTGAACCCTGCACCGGTCGACAAATACAGATTCGAGTTACCGTTGGTACCATTGTAGATGAAGATGTCGGTCGCACCGTCGCCATTAATGTCGGCAAAAGCACAGGTACCCAAACCCGAGTACTCGGTATTCGGGCAGCTGATCGAGAATGAAGCCCCGCTGCTTTGCCAGCTTCCGTTGGATAGGACTCCCTTTTTGATCGTTCCGCCGCTGCCCCAGTAGATCGGTTCTTGTCGGCCATTGCCAAGAAAGTCGCCAATGCCTTTGAGGCGGGAAGAAGATCCGTTGACGTTCAGCGTATCGACCCCGCCGCCGACTGCGTCGGCAGCAATCGCTCGGTTCTCGGGTTCAGTGCCAGTCGGCAGGGCGTCGCAGATGGCTTGATAGCCGGCAGGCACGCAGGTCGATTTCGTCAAACCCAACGAACCGTCTGTCTTGATGATCGATTTGGTTGCCGTATAGGTAACTTGACCGGTGGCGCCATTGACATAAGGCTGAATGGCTGAGTCAGCGAAATCCATTGTGTTCTTGCTGGCCAGGAACCGCCCTGACTGGGAAAAATACTCCGGAGGGTTGGGGTCTGTGTTCCAGCCTCGCAATGTATCGAGGGGCAGAGATATTGTAGCTGACTGTGTGCCATTCGAATTGAATTTGTAAATGTACTTAGTCCGCTGCAAAGAAGGGCAAGGACCTTGATTGTGAGTGCAAGTGTCCACACGCTGGATATAGTCACCAAAGATTTCATCTCGACCATCGAAATCTAAATCGCCAACTTCCCGCGGCGACGACACGTTTCCAAGCGCGCCTACTAATGAGGCCGGCACCGCTCCATAGATCCCATCTGTATTCTGATAGGTCATCTGCCCAAGCACCTTCGCTGTACCTCCAGAGATGGTACCGTCGGCTGCGACCGTTGCATCCGTGCCGTGACGCGTCACTGCGGTCAGCCGCGAGGCGTTGGAGAACGGTGCCTGGTCGTAGGTCAGCTTGTAGGCGCCGCGCACCGCGCCGCTAACGGTGATGCCAATCGTCTTGATGCGTTGGCTGGTCAGAGAGATGTCGCGGCCATTGCCCATCAGGATCAGGTCGGGACGGGTCTCGTAGTAGAATTTTACGATGGTGCCGTTGTAGCTGACGTTGTCGGGATAGCAGACCGGGCTGGCCGGACAGGTGTAGCTGTATGAAACGCTGTTGCCGTTGGTGTCGGCGACCGAGGTCAGCAGCCAGCGGTAGCTCATGGCAAGGTCATAGGCCGGCGTGCCGGCGGTTGGCGTCAAATTGGCAACGGCCGCCACCGAGCGGAACGTCGAGACGGTGCCGTCGCGATCGGTCACCTTCCACTCATTGGTGGTGCCGTTCAGGGCAATGCGGCGATAGCTCTCGTTCTCGGTCGCATGCGTGCCGCCGGTCGCACACGACGGCGAGACCATCCCGGCAACGCAGGCGATCATCGCCTGGCCGTCGAGCAGGTAGATGTCGTTGGCATCGTAGGCCGGCATGCCATAGCCCGGCGTGGCCCGTTCGATGACATCGAGACCGTCGAGCCCCCATGCATAGCCGAGCCAGCCCTGATAAAGGCCACCAAGCTTGCTCTTGCGGGATGAGTTATAGTTCAGCGCGATCTGCGGCTCGATGCCATGGAAGGCAGGCACATCGATGCCGATGGAATAACCGAGATTGCCGTTGCCCGAACTCTTCGGCAGATCCACCTTCGGCGTGCCAATGGCTTCTGGATCGCCGCTGGTCGTGGTCGTGGTCGCTAGCGTAGTTGCAGCGGCCGGCGCCTCGGCGGCGGCTTCCGTATCGGTCGTCTTGGCCGCCTTGCCGCTGCTCTTGGCATCCGCAGCCTTGGTATCTGTCGCCTTGGCATCCGCCGGCTTGGCGTCAACCTTGGCCGCCGCATCCGGGCTGTCGGTTGCCGCACTTGATGCTGCATCTCCCGCCGCCGGCGCCGCAGTGCCCGACGCTGGCGTGCCACCTGCCGGCTGTGCGCCTGATCCCAGTGCCGCGCCGCCATTCCCGAAGCCGGCAGCAGATGTTCCTGTGGCCGCGGAAGAGCCCCGGCTCTCCTGCGCGAACACTACTATCCCTGCACTTCCGCTAATATAAGAGACAGCAGAAATATCCGCGCCCACAACACTCAAGGCAAGCACTGCGGCGCCAACAAGAAACCGTTTCATGAGTCCCCCAAGCCAAGTTGCCTATCGGTACTCATCTTTCATTTTGGGAATACGACGCCAAACTGTAATAGGATACTTATCAACAGAGTTATTTGTGGAACGACGCTGAGGACCCAGCTCAACCCGTAGATCCCAGTATGATGCGTGCCAGTTCCGATGGATTCTCCACTGCTGAAAAGTGCCCAGTGTTCTTGAGCGTGAACATGCGCGCGTTGGGAAGCAGTGCCCGGGTCCGCTCGCGCTCGTCGGGGCGCGACCAATCGCTGTCGCCATAGATGAGCGTTACGGGTGCAGAGACGAGCCGATACCGGTCCCGCGCCGCGGACCAGGATCGCCAGCCTGCGAGCACCTTGCGAGCGATGCGCTTGTATCCAGGGCGCTTCGCGACGCGGCCGAACTCGGCAAGAAGGTCGGAAGGAAGCTTACGCGGATCGTGATATCCCCCGCCCATGATCTTGCCGAGTACCATCTGGTTTTCCATCCAGGCATTGAATGGGCCTAGAACTGGGACTTGCAAACTTCCGATGATGAAATTCGCGAACCAGTTGCCACGCCGGAGCCCATCTCCGTAACGGGTTTCATAGTCGTAGGGATTGCTGGCGAAGACGCGCTTGACCCGTTGCGGAATTGCCGCCGCGACCGTGAGCGCCAATGCGCCGCCGATCGATTCGCCCACAAGCGTGACGTCGGTGAGGTTGAGCTTCTCGATGAAGCCAATGACGCCTTGCCTGAAATACGGCTCATCGAACGGCGCTAGTGGGTCGATCGGCGAATGACCGTGTCCAGGGAGATCGATGGCATACACCGTATACGACTCGGCGAGCAGGGGTGCCAAACCGCGAAAGTACTCGAGCTGCGTGCGGATCGTATGCATAAGGACCAATGGTGGCCCATTGCCGGTCTTTTCATAACGCAAAGTGAGCGTGTCCGATATCTGCAGAAGGTTGGGTCTGGGCGAGGTCAGCATTTCAGCTCTCTTCTTTTGTGTGTGTCGGGAATGAGGACAGGTGGTCTCAGTCAAGCCGCGCGCCGGCCAGCTTCGTCGTCCCAGCGCCGGAACAAGGCGCTGGCATTTACGCCTCCGAAGCCGAAGCCGTTGCAGATCGCGTAATCCATCGCCAATGGCCGGGCCTGGCTTGCGACGAAATCGATACCATCACCCGCCGGATCGGGAGCGCTCAAATTGAGAGTGGGCGGGGCTACCTGGTCTCTGAGCGCCAGGATGGTGAAGATCGCGCCAAGCCCACCCGCGGCTCCGAGCAGATGCCCGGTCGCCGACTTCGTGCCGCTGACGGCGATAGTGAAATCCCCGCCGAAGACGCTTTTGATCGCCGCCATCTCTCCGAGATCGCCCACCGGCGTGGAGGTCGCATGCGCATTGAGATGACGAACCTCATGCGGCGAGATGCCAGCCTGGGCGATTGCGATCTCCATGGCACGGCGCGCGCCATCGCCATCCTCAGGACCGGAAGTCACGTGGTGTGCATCCGCCGTCGTGCCATAGCCGACGAGCTCGGCGAGCGGCTTGGCGCCGCGCGCGAGCGCATGGTTCAAATCCTCGATCACCAGCACGCCGGCTCCTTCGCCCATGACGAAACCGTCGCGTGACGTGTCGAATGGACGAGAGGCTTGATCAGGACGGTGATTGAAGGAGGTCGAAAGAGAGCGTGCCGCTGCAAAACCACCAAGGCTGACGACATTCATGCATGCCTCGGTTCCGCCGCATACGGCGATATCGGCTTCATTGGCGCGGATGAGGCGAGCCGCATCGCCGATCGCCTGGATGCCGGCCGCGCACGCCGTGACCGGCGCGCCGAGCGGGCCTTTGAAGCCATGGCGGATCGAGATGTGGCCCGCCGCGAGGTTCACCAGGAAGGATGGCACCGTGAAGGGTGAAAGACGGCGAACACCGCGCTGATCAACTGTTCGCACGGCTTCGGTTATCGCCGGGAAGCCGCCGACCCCCGAAGCGATGATCGTCGCCGTACGCAAGCGATCTGTCTGCGACACGGGTGCCCATCTCGTCTGGGCAAGCGCCTCATCCGCAGCCGCCAGTGCGAAGAGGATGAAGCGATCCACCCGGCGCTGGTCCTTCGGAGCCAAGATCATATCGGGATCGAAGCCGGACTCGGGGTCTTCTTCCACGCAGGGGACCACGCCGCCGACCTTCGCCGGCAGGTCGCTCACCATATCGTCCGGAAGCTTCCGGACCCCGGAGCGACCGGCCAGGAGACGCGACCACGACGCCTCGACATTGGCGGCCAGCGGCGTGACCGCCCCTACGCCCGTAACCACAATCCGTCGCATCCATTCTCCTATGGCTTGGGCGTGTCGGTCGCGCTGTGCATGCCCTTCAAGCCGCGACTGCTTTGCGCACTTGATCGGTCGCCGCATCGAGAAAGGCCTTTGCGAGGTCCGGGTCGTTGACCGCGCGCGAGAGGACGACCGCACCGACCATCATCGAGAGAATGGCCCTGGCCTTGCCGCTGGGCTGCGCGCCGCCGGCCTCGCCGACCCATGGTCCCAACATCTTGAGGTATTCCCTGATTCCGGATTCGAACGATGCTTTGACGTCGCTCCCCTGCCTGGCAGCATCCGAGCCGAGGGCAACAACCGGACAGCCGTCCATCTTTTCTTCGCGATGCCCCGTGTTGAGATAAAGGTCGATCACCGCGCCGAGCGGATCCTCCGGTTTCGCAGCGATAGCACCCGACCATCTGCTGGTCGCATGTTCCATCGCCCGGCTAGATGCCTGTGCCGCCAAGTCCTCCTTCGATGCGAACTGCTTGTAGAAAGCGCCTTGGGTCAGCCCGGCGCCCTTCATCAGATCCTTGAGGCCGATGCCGTCGAAGCCGTGCTCCCGAAAGAGCCGGCTGGCCACATCGATCACGGTTTGCCGGTTCTGCTCAGCCTGAACGCGACTTACGCGCATCATCATCTCCATTTTTAGATTGCGTCCAAAATCTATATCTCAGTTAGAGACCGAACGCAATCTATCAAGAGGAGATGCGGGACGGATGCTCGCCACGTGAGCGGTGTGGCGGTTTGTCGCGGACCGAATATGTCTCCTTTTTAGATTGCGCTCGAAATCTAAATGGTATAGAGGTCGACCACAATCTAACAAGGGGGATGCGAAGATGGTCCGCAGAATCTCGGGCGACGCAGGACACAGAATAGAGAATGAACGCAATCTATTTCGACGTAAGGCGATGGGCATGAAAAAGAGACCGGTTATTATGCTGGGTGCGATCCTGATCGCGGGATCAGGGTTGATCGCGGTGTCAGCGGCGACGGCATTCGCCACATTTGCCAGTTCCGCGCAGGAAGCTTCCGCCTCGACCGACCCGAGGCAGGAGCCGCCCGTCGTCAGGCTGGCGACGGCAGCGCAGGTGAGCGGTTCCGAACGCAGCTTCACGGGCATCATAGGGGCAAGGGTGGAGAGCAATCTCGGCTTCCGCGTTCCCGGCAAGATCATCGAACGGCTCGTGAATGTCGGTCAGCAGGTAAAAGCCGGTCAGCCGTTGATGCGGATCGACGACACCGACCTTCGTCTCGCGCTCACTGCAAAGCATAATGCCGTTGTCGCCGCGCGTGCGATCGTCGCCCAGACCGAGCCGGATGAACGGCGATACGCCAATCTGCTGAAAGATGGATGGGTCCCCCGGCAGCGGTACGAGCAGGCGAAGGCCGCAATGGAAACCGCCACGGCCCAACTCGCCGCCGCCGAAGCGGAAGCGAAGGTCGCGGAGAATGAGGCGACCTATGCGGTCCTGGTGGCGGATGCCGATGGAACAGTGGTCGATACGCTTGGCGAGCCGGGTCAGGTCGCCTCTGCCGGCCAGGCGGTGGTTCGGGTCGCCCAGGCCGGCCCCCGCGAAGCTGTGGTCGCGCTTCCCGAAACGATCCGGCCGGCGATCGGCTCCGTGGCCGAGGCCAGCGTCTACGGGGGTGATGAGCAACGCCATGCGGCACATCTGCGACAATTGTCCAACTCCGCCGATGCCCAGACGCGCACCTATGAGGCCCGCTATGTGCTTGACGGTGAGGCAGCGGCAGCGCCGCTTGGCGCGACGGTGACCATTCGCATTGCAACCCAGGCAAGTCAGCCGGAAGTCCAGGTGCCGCTTGGGGCAGTGCTCGACGACGGCAAGAAGACCGGCGTTTGGGTCTTGGACAACGGCACGTCGACCGTACACTTTCAACCGGTCAAGCTTGTTCGTGTGACCGGCGAATCCGCCGTGATCTCCGGATTGGGTTCCAGCGATCAAATTGTCTCGCTCGGCGCTCATCTTCTGCAGGAGGGCGCTCGCGTCAGGACTGCTTCCGAAAGCGGGAGCAACTGACAATGAACCTCAATCTTTCAGCGATCGCCGTTCGCGAACGGGCCGTCACCTTGTTCTTCATCCTCCTGCTCGTGGCGGCTGGCGCCTACGCGTTCCTTATGCTCGGGCGGGCGGAGGATCCCAACTTCACCATCAAGACCCTGACGGTCACGACGGCATGGCCGGGCGCGACGGCCCGCGAGATGCAGGACCTTGTCGCCGAGCCGTTGGAGAAGCGGCTTCAGGAGCTCACCTGGTACGATCGGGTCGAGACGACCACGCGGCCGGGATACGCCTATATGACGGTCACGCTGAAGGACAGCACGCCGCCATCCGCCGTGCAGGAAGAATTTTACCAGGCCCGCAAGAAGCTCGGGGATGAAGCCCGCAACCTGCCGCCCGGCGTCTACGGCCCCTTCGTCAACGACGAATATTCGGATGTGAGCTTCGCCCTCTATGCGCTGAAGGCAAAAGGCATGCCGATGCGTGAGCTGGCCAGGCAGGCCGAGACCATTCGCCAGGATCTTCTGCACGTGCCTGGCGTCAAGAAGATTAACATCCTCGGTGAACGTCCGGAGCAGATATTCGTCGAGTTTTCCTATGCCAAGCTGGCAACCCTCGGCGTGTCCGCACAAGATATCGTTGCGGCCTTGCAAAGGCAGAACACCGTCACGCCGGCGGGCTCGATCGATACTCAGGGGCCGCAGGTCTTCATCAGGCTCAACGGCGCTTATGACGGTGTCCAGGCTATCGCCGACACGCCGATCGTTGCCGGGGGGCGGACGCTGAAGCTTTCCGACGTTGCACAGGTCCGCCGCGGCTACGAGGACCCTCCCACCTATCTCATCCGACGTCAGGGCGAGCCCACCATCATGCTCGCGGCCGTTATGCAGGAGGGTTGGGACGGTCGCGCGCTCGGCAAGGCGCTGGAGGACAGGACGGCGGCCATCGCACGGACATTGCCGCTTGGGATAACGCTCGACAAGGTGTCCGACCAGGCCATCAACATCACCTCGGCGGTCGACGAGTTCATGTTGAAGTTCGCGATGGCGCTCGGCGTCGTGCTGCTGATCAGCCTGCTCAGCATGGGCTGGCGCGTCGGCATCGTCGTGGCGGCCGCCGTCCCGCTGACGCTTGCCGCCGTGTTCCTCATCATGCTGGAGACCGGCCGGTTCTTCGATCGCATCACGCTCGGCGCCCTCATCCTGGCGCTCGGTCTCCTGGTGGACGACGCCATCATCGCCATCGAGGTGATGGTGGTGAAGATGGAAGAGGGCATGGATCGCATCAAGGCGGCGGCCTATGCCTGGAGCCATACCGCGGCGCCGATGCTGTCGGGAACGCTCGTGACGATCGCTGGGTTCCTGCCCGTGGGCTTCGCACGCTCGACGGCCGGCGAGTACGCCGGCAACATCTTCTGGGTCGTGGGGTTTGCCCTCATCGTCTCCTGGATCGTCGCGGTGGTCTTCACGCCCTACCTTGGCGTCAAGATGCTGCCAGCGATCAAACCGGTCGAAGGCGGCGTTCACGCCATATACGACACACCGAACTATCGGCGCCTACGGCGGCTCATCATCTTTGCCGTGCGCCACAAGTTCGTAACCTGCGGTGTCGTCGCCATCGGCTTCGCGCTTTCGGTTGTCGGCATGGGCAGCCTGAAACAGCAATTTTTCCCGACATCCGACCGCCCCGAAGTGCTGGTCGAGGTTCGCCTGCCGGAAGGCACCAGCATGGAGACCACGACCGCCACAGTGGAGAAGCTCGAGCATTGGCTGGACGGCCAGCCCGAAGCCAAGATCGTGACAAGCTACGTCGGTCAGGGCGCTCCGCGCTTTTTCTTCGCGATGGCGCCGGAACTGCCTGATCCCGCCTTCGCCAAGATCGTCGTGCTGACACCGGACGCCGAGGCGCGCGAGGCGCTGAAGCACCGGCTCCGGGAGGCGGTATCGCAGGGGCTCGCGCCCGAGGCCAATGTGCGCGTCACACAGCTTGTGTTCGGACCCTACACACCGTTTCCTGTCGAGTTCCGGGTCATCGGGCCTGATCCCGCGCAACTCTATAGCATCTCCGAGAGGGCCCTCACTATCATGCGGGGCGTCCCGGACGTGCGACAGGCCAATCGCGACTGGGGCAACCGCACGCCCGTACTGCGCTTCATCCCTGACCAGGATCGGCTGAACCTCATCGGGCTGTCGCCTGCGGAGGTGGCCCAGCAGCTGCAGTTCCTGCTCACCGGCATTCCCGTCACACAGGTCCGCGAGGACATTCGCAATGTCCCGATCGTGGCGCGCAGCGCTGGGGCTGAGCGGCTGGATCCGTCGCGTCTGGCGGATTTCTCGCTGATGAGCCGGGACGGCCGCCAGATTCCACTCGACCAGATCGGTCATTCGGAGGTCCGCTTGGAAGAGCCGATCCTGAAGCGCCGCGATCGTCTGCCGGTCATCACGGTCCGCTCGGATATCAATGAGGCAACGCAGCCTCCAGAGGTTTCCAAGCAGATCATGACGGCCCTGCAGCCGCTGATCGCTTCCCTTCCGGCCGGCTATCGCATCGAAATGGGTGGATCAATCGAGGAGGCGACCAAGGCCAACACTGCTTTGGGCAAGATCTTCCCGGCCATGATCGCCGCCATGCTGATCGTCATCATGCTGCAGGTACGATCCTTCTCGACGATGTTCATGGTCGTGCTGACGGCACCGCTTGGCCTCGTTGGGGTCGTGCCCATGCTGCTTGCCTTCAACCAGCCTTTCGGGTTCAACGCCATTCTGGGCCTCATAGGACTGGCCGGCATCTTGATGCGCAATACGCTGATCCTGACGGAACAGATCAAGGAGAACCGTGCTGCCGGTCTTGACGACTATCACGCCGTCATTGAGGCCACCGTGCAACGTACGAGGCCCGTCATCCTGACCGCTCTCGCCGCCGTGCTGGCTTTCATCCCCCTTACGCACTCCGTGTTCTGGGGATCGATGGCCTACACACTGATCGGCGGCACGGCGGCCGGCACGGTGCTGATCCTGCTCTTCCTTCCGGCTCTTTATGCCGCCTGGTTCCGGATCAAGCCGACTGCGGATGAGGCCCATCAGGCTTCGACCGAAGAACCGGAATTGCAAACAGCGATGGCTGCCGAATAGGGCACTGTTGTCGGAAAAGACGGTTCAAGTTCTTGCCCTTGGGCTTTGCCTGAAACTTGCAAGCCCCCTGCACGATCTTACCGTCTGCCGATGACTGTCCACGCGAGCCGCGAAGAGCATCAGCACTGGAGACATCGATGGATCGCCCGGTTCGAAAGCCACCTGATCGAAACGAGGTGCGCCGGCGCATTCTGGAGGTGGCGGAGCAGCACTTTCGCCGCATCGGCTACCATAAGACGTCGGTTGCCGATATCGCAGGGCGGAATCATGAATCGTTAACGCTCTGGCAACCAAGCGGGATTCTGTTGGCCGGGAAGGAGACCGGCGATGGACGCAAGCTTTCTCGATCATATTGACGACATTGAAGACCCTC
>NZ_JAMYOR010000023.1:0-86315 GCF_040319965.1 Mesorhizobium sp. M0830
CCCCCGGCGCTGGGGGGCGCAAAAGAACCTAGATCCCCGCCCGCGGTCTCGACGTTCGCCCCAGGACCGTGGCGTATCTGACCTCCCGGCGCGGCCGCGCCGGTGTCCCCCCGCGCGCCGCACGCCCAATTCAAACCTCCAAGGGGCTAACAGAAGCCGATGACCTTGATCCGCGCGGGCCTGACGCTGTTGTTCCTGCTGGCGATGCTGTCGTCATCGGGCGCAGGCGAGGCCGATCTGCGCGGCATCATCGCCAAATTCGCGACGGCCAAGGGCTTTTCGGAGACAGGAGCCGTCGTCCACGAACTGGCGGCTACCGGCGATCCGGCGGTGGAGCGGCTGCTTGCGGCACTCGCCGACGGCAATCTTTATGTCCGCAAGGCCGATGCCCTGGTGTTTGCCGGCAAGGAAGCAGGCGAGAGCGTCCTGCTTTTCGATCCGCTGAGCGGCGAAGCGTCGGGCGAAGCGGCCAAGGACGAAATCACCAAGATCAAGGTCAACAATACGCTGCGCCGCGTCATCCGCGATGCGCTGGGCACGCTGACGCTTGGCGCCAAGGATCCGACTGTCCGCATTGCCGCCGCCGACACCATGTTCAAGACACCCGATGCCGCAAACATCGAGCCGCTCGACACCGCGATCGCCAGTGAGACCGTGGCCAGCGTCAAGGCTCTGCTCGAACAGGCTCGTGCGGCCTCCGTCCTGGTCTCCGACCGGCCAGACGCGGACAAGCTCGCCGCAATTGCACTCATCGGTGCACGGGGCGACCGTGATGCGGTTTCATTGCTGACTTCGGTCGAGGCGAATTCCCCGGATGCGGTCAAGCAAGCGGCGACAGCCGCGATCGCCACCATCAACTCGACACTGGCCTTCTGGGATGCGGGCCAGAACATCTGGTACGGCATTTCGCTTGGCTCGGTGCTGCTGCTGGCGGCAATCGGGCTTGCCATCACCTTTGGCGTCATGGGCGTCATCAACATGGCGCATGGCGAGATGGTCATGCTGGGCGCCTACACGACCTTCGTCGTCCAGCAGTTGATCCGTACGTCTTTTCCGGACCTGTTCGACTGGTCGCTGGTCATTGCACTGCCGCTCGCCTTCCTCGTCTCGGCTCTGGTTGGTCTGATCATCGAGCGCGGCATCATCCGTTTCCTTTATGGGCGGCCGTTGGAGACACTGCTGGCGACATGGGGCGTTTCGCTGATCCTGCAGCAGTCGGTACGCTCGATCTTCGGGCCGACAAACCAGGAGGTCGGCAACCCCTCCTGGATGTCGGGCTCAGTCAATCTCGGCCAGCTTGCGATCACCTGGAACCGGCTGTGGATCCTGGTTTTCGCGCTCACCGTCTTCGCGGTGCTGCTCTATGTCATGAAGCGCACGCCTTGGGGCCTGCAGATGCGCGCGGTCACCGCCAACCGGCGCATGGCCGCCTCGATGGGCATCAGGACACCGTGGGTCGACGCGCTGACTTTCGCGCTAGGGTCCGGCATTGCCGGCATCGCCGGTGTCGCGCTCAGCCAGATCGACAATGTCTCGCCCAATCTTGGCCGTGGCTACATCATCGACAGCTTCATGGTCGTCGTCTTCGGCGGCGTCGGCAATCTGTGGGGCACGCTGGTCGGCGCCTTCTCGCTCGGCATCGTCAACAAATTCCTTGAGCCCTATGCCGGCGCCGTGCTCGGCAAGATCGTCGTGCTGGTCCTGATCATCCTGTTCATCCAGAAGCGCCCGCGCGGCCTGTTCGCGCTCAAGGGCAGGGCGGTGGAGGCATGATCTCAGGACGCTTCTTCGCCGCCGGCGCGGACCGCCGCATCGCCATCACGGTTCTCATCCTGCTGGCGGTGGCTATCATCGTGCCGCTGCTTAATCTGGCGGCCTCGCCGATGAGCGCGTTCTACATCCCGTCCTATATCGTGGCGCTGACCGGCAAATATCTCTGCTACGCGCTGCTCGCCTTGGCGCTCGACCTTGTCTGGGGCTATTGCGGCATTCTTTCGCTCGGCCACGGCGCTTTCTTCGCGCTCGGCGGCTATGCGATGGGCATGTATCTGATGCGCCAGATCGGCTCGCGCGGCGTCTATGGCAACCCGATCCTGCCCGATTTCATGGTGTTCCTGAACTACAAGGAATTGCCGTGGTTCTGGACTGGGTTCGATCATTTCTGGTTCGCCGGCCTCATGGTGCTGGCGGTGCCGGGCCTGCTCGCCTTCGTCTTCGGCTGGTTTGCCTTCCGCAGCCGTGTCACCGGCGTCTATCTCTCCATCATCACCCAGGCGATGACCTATGCGCTGCTGCTCGCGTTTTTCCGCAACGACATGGGTTTCGGCGGCAATAACGGGCTGACCGATTTCAAGGATATTCTGGGCTTCAACGTGCAAGCCGACGCGACGCGTTCGGCGCTATTCGCGGCCAGCGCGGTGACGCTCGCACTCGCCGTTTTCGTCACCTGGGCGATCGTCGGCTCCAAATACGGCAAGCTCTTGATGGCGGTGCGCGACGCCGAGAGCCGCACGCGCTTCCTCGGCTGGCGGGCGGAGAACGTTAAGCTGTTCGCCTTCACCGTGTCGGCTGTCATGGCCGGGATTGCGGGTGCGCTCTACGTGCCGCAGGTCGGCATCATCAATCCGGGCGAATTCGAGCCGGCCAATTCGATCGAGGTCGTCGTTTGGGCCGCTGTCGGCGGACGCGGCACCATTGTCGGGCCGATCATCGGTGCGTTGCTGGTCAATGCCGGCAAATCCTGGTTCACCGGCGTGCTGCCGGAGTTCTGGCTGTTTGCCTTGGGTGGGCTGTTCGTCGCCGTCACGCTTTTGCTGCCCAAGGGCATCGTCGGCATGTGGGATTCCTGGCGCGGCAACGCCAAGGCGCTGCGGGCAGCCTCGATTGCCGAGGAAGCCGGCACCGATGCCGACGTCCCACTGCCGGCAAAGATTGTTCGTAGCGAAGCGAGAAAGCCCGGTGACTGGTCCGCGACCAGCCCCGAGCCGCAGCCGGCGGAGTGAGCGATCATGTCAAAGTCGAACACGATCCTCTATCTCGACGGCGTCTCGGTTTCCTTCGACGGTTTCCGTGCCATCAACAACCTGTCGCTGGTGCTCGACAAGGGCGATATGCGGGCCATCATCGGCCCCAACGGGGCCGGCAAGACGACGATGATGGACATCGTCACCGGCAAGACGCGGCCCGACGAGGGCGAGGTGTTCTTCGACGGAGAGGTGGATCTCACCAAGCATGACGAGGCCGAGATCGCCATGATGGGCATCGGTCGCAAATTCCAGAAGCCGACTGTCTTCGAAAGCCACACGATCGAGGAAAACCTTATGCTGGCGCTGAAGGGTCCGCGCTCGATCTTCCCGGCGCTGTTCCATCGCCGCTCGGCCCGAGAGACGAGGCAGATCGACGACATCCTCGGCATCATCCGGCTTGGCGACAAGCGGAACGACCTGGCAGCCAATCTCAGCCATGGACAGAAGCAGTGGCTCGAGATCGGCATGCTGCTGGCGCAGGATCCGAAGCTGCTTCTGGTCGACGAACCGGTCGCCGGCATGACCGATGCAGAGACCGAGGAAACCGCGCGCCTGCTCAAGGATATTGCGCGCGATCATTCCGTCATTGTCGTCGAGCACGACATGCATTTCGTGCGCGAACTCGGCGTCAAGGTCACCTGCCTGCACGAGGGCTCGGTGCTGTCGGAAGGCACACTCGATTTCGTGTCGGCCGACGAGCGAGTCGTCGAAGTCTATCTGGGGAGATGAGCATGGTCTGGCGGGTTCAATTCCATCGCTTCGATCTGTCGTTTCTCAGGTTCTGGAGAAGGCGCTGACATGCTCGAAGTTTCCAATGCCACGTTGCACTACGGCGCCGCCCAGGCGCTGCGCGGCGTGTCGCTGAAGGCGGGCGCGGGCAAGATCACCTGCGTGCTCGGCCGCAACGGCGTCGGCAAGACCAGTTTGATGAGATCGATCGTCGGCCACCACCGGCTGACGAGCGGAAGCGTTGCCTTCGAGGGGAAGGCGCTCGACCGGAGCGCGGCGTATGACCGCGCCCGGTCGGGCATCGCATTCGTGCCGCAGGGCAGGGAGATCTTTCCGCTGCTCACCGTACGGGAAAATCTCGAATCGGGCTTCGCGCCCCTGAAGCGGACCGACCGCAACATTCCCGCGCATGTCTTCGAGTTGTTCCCGGTGCTCAAGCAGATGCTCGGCCGGCGTGGCGGAGACCTTTCCGGCGGCCAGCAGCAGCAGCTCGCCATCGGCAGGGCGCTGGTGATGCGGCCGAAGCTGCTGGTGCTCGATGAGCCGACCGAAGGCATACAGCCGTCGATCATCAAGGATATCGGCCGTGCCATCCGCTATCTGCGCGACCAGGCCGGCATCGCCGTGCTTTTGGTCGAACAATATCTCGATTTCTGCCGCGAACTCGCCGACGAGGTCAACATCATGGACCGTGGCCTGATCGTCCATACCGGCCCGGCGGAAGATTTAGACCGTGCTGATGTACGCAAGTTCCTGACGGTCTAATGCATGTCGCTCAAAAGTGGCCCTCGTTTTGAGACAACGACATGAATGGAAGCGCGGCGCATGAATCCGTTTCGACGCGACGCGCTCTAGAATCGTCGCTGGACTTCAGTTGACGATCCGAAGTCCTTGGCAAGTCCAATATTTCTCCGATCCAGCCATCTGCGTCACTGGTGCACCATATACCGCGTGCTAGTCTTTCACAGGGCTTTTGTGAGTCGGCCGCTTCCGTATCAGTCTGGTTCATCGCAGATCGAGGGCGTGGCTAGCACCGGGCAAGTTTCACGCAAGCAAGGCTTCCTAGCTTCTCTCCTGCGATCTCTGTCGTTCAAACGCGTTTGGGCACACAGGCCAAGGGACAGCCATGGAACGTTATGTCGAGGACTACCAGAAGCGGCGGCTTACCGAGCGCGTCGATATCATCACCGCCATCAACATCTTGAAGTCCCAAGGCTACGGCCATGACGACCTGATCGAGGAGATCACCAAGGTCTTCTATGTCGACCTGGACGCTTTCAATGAAATCGTCATGGCGGCATAAGAGCCGCAATCTCTCCGGGCCGTCGCCATGGCATAGATGCGCGTGGTCTAACCCACGCGCCGTAATGCCGAGGCGGTGACGCGGTTGCGGCCGCCGCGCTTGGCGGCGTAGAGCGCCTTGTCGGCGGCGCTGAGCACCTTGTCGAAGCTGAGGCCCTCTTTGGTGCCGAAAGCAAATCCGGCACTGACCGTGCAAATCAGCGAGCCTGCCTCGGTTTCGATGCGACGCGCGGCGAAAGCTGCCCGGATGGATTCGGCGGTGGCTTCCACCGTTTCGGGCAAGGTCCGCTTCAGCACCAGCGCGAATTCCTCGCCGCCCATGCGCGCAGCGACATCGGCCGGGCGAAGATTGCCGGCGAGATCCCTGGCGAACACCCTCAGCACTTCATCGCCGGCGGCATGGCCGAATTCGTCGTTGATGGCCTTGAAGCCGTCGAGGTCGAACACCACCACGGCCGTGAAGGCGCCGACGGGCGCATCGCCGTGCATGTCGAAAAGGGCTCGGCGATTGAGAAGGCCGGTCAGCGGATCGGTCAGCGCGTTGCGGCGGTGATACTGTGCCAGGCGCCCCTGGTTGAGTGCCAGCGAAAGGGAGCCGATACCGGTCATGCAGGCGATGACGATGACCAGGCTGAGGTCCTCGGCCCAGTTGCTCGGCGCATGGCCGAGCACAAGCTTGCCGTCCGATGCCAGAACCATGGCGCACAGCACGAAGGATACGGCGGTGATCGAATAGAGCGCCGCGACCCCGATGATCGGGGCAGGGGATTCGGCACGGCCCTTCCAGTATTCGAGAGCGGTGGCGAAGAGCAGCAGCGCGGCAAAAAAATTCTCCAGCATGAACCCCAGTCCGTCATAGCCGAGCACCATCGGCGGCAGGGCTAGGGCCAGCGAGATGTTGGCGCCGAGCGCGATGCGCGGCAGCGGAGAGCGGCCCGTGGTGAACTGGTGGGCGGCGCCGAGCATGGTCGAGAAGCCGAGCAGCAGCAGCGTAAATGAGGCGACGCCGAGCATCGGTCCGGGCTTGTCGATATAGGCTTTGTAGGTGAAGACGTCGCCGACAACCAGCAGCACGCTGGCCGCCCAGGTCAGCAAGAATTTCTCCGAACGCGCTGTAAGCCAGATGCCGAACAACGTCAGGCTGAGGCAGGCGGCGGAAAAGCCGACAGCGAGCAGCAGTGAGTTGTAGTCGAGTGACATGCCCTCTTCCTTGCCCGCGCTGGAGCAACTCTGCGCCCAACTGGATTCATGCAGCAAGGAAGTATCGATAAGGTTACGATATCAGTGAAGATGTCGAGATTCCGCAGAGTATCAGAAGAGCGCCGACAACAACAGCAGCGCCAGGCCAATGCCCATCATCAACAGGCCTGGCCAATTCTGCGACAGGCCGAGGAAACTGAGCCCCCGCCGGCGTGGCTCGAGCGTCGGTCCTGGTGTTGCGAGGTGTGGCATCGGGCGATCCGGAACGACAGGCGCAGGATCGCTAAGCCTCCCGCGCCAAAGGACGGCGCCTGCCATGTACACAACGCCAGCGACAGTAAGCAATGCTCCGAGGAGGATGATAGCCATTTGTCGTTGCCCTTTTTCAAGTCCCTGCTTCCGATGCAGGAACTTGCGGGATCGTTGGCTCAGCGTTCGCGATGTCGCAAACGTCGCCGTCTGCCAGGATAAAACGATCAATGCGCCGGGCAGGTTCCAACAACAATCTAAGGCGCCTGATGGAGGTTCGCCGCTCTAATTCACTCGCTTCATCAATGCCATGGCGCCGAACGGCGCGCGCACCTTGCCCTCGGTGATGAAGTAGACGAACACGTCGCGCGGCTGGACTGGTGCATCGGTACCGGGATCGGCACGCCGCAGGTCGGCCGGCTGCTTGCCCTCCGCCCAGGTCTTTGCACGCGCGGCCCATTCATCGAGACCCTTCGACGTGTAGCAATCGGGATTGTCGTCGCTGCCGGTCTGCAGCCGTGCATAGACGAAATCGGCTGTAACGTCGGCGATGTCGGGATACTTGGCATGATCGGCATAGACGATCGCCGCCTTGTGTCTGCGCGCCAGCGCCACGAATTCCGGCACGATAAAGCTATCGTTGCGTACTTCAAGCGCGTGGCGCAGCGCAACGCCGTCCTGTTTTTCCGGCAGCAGTTTCAGGAAGGCTTCGAAGTCATCCGGATCGAATTTCTTGGTCGGCGCGAACTGCCACAGGATCGGCCCAAGCTTTTCACCGAGCGCGGTCACGCCTGAGCCGAGGAAGCGCATTATCGATTCGCCGGCCTCGCCGAGCATGCGGCGGTTGGTGACGAAGCGATTGCCCTTCAGCGCGTAGACGAAACCGTCCGGCGCTTCGCTGGCCCATTTGACGAAGGTCGGTTCCTTGAAGCTGGAATAGTAGGTGCCATTGACCTCGATGGTCGGCACCTGCCGGCTGGCGTAGTTCAGCTGCTTGGCCTTGGAAAGCTTGTCGGGATAAAAGGACGTATCCCAGGGCTCGAAGGTCCAGCCGCCCATGCCGGCGCGGATTGTTCCCGATGTGCTCATTGTCATCCTCCCAGTGAAGAAATCTGGCCAGTGAAGAAAAATCAGGCCGCTTCATCGACTGGCTTTGCCATGTCGACGAGCACCCAGCCTGGCCGGTAGGGATTGGGCCTGCGACCCGTTTCATGGAAACCATAGGCCAGATAGAGCGCGATGTTCCGCTCCATCCTGGCGTTGGTGTAGAGCCGCACCTCGGGCAAGCCCCAGAGGCGCGTCTGTTCGTCGGCGTGTTTGAGCAGGGCGACGCCGAGGCCCTTGCCTTGGAAGGCCGGGGCCACGGCGACGGAAAAGATCATCGCGTGATCGTCATGCCGCTCCAGCGTGAGCACTCCGGCAAGCTCGCCGCCGCTCTCCAGCAGCCAGACCTCACCGCGCTCGATGCGCGGAGCGTAGTCCTCGGTGACCGGGATCGGCGGCGCGCCGAACAATGCGGTGTAGGGAGCATAGGCGGCTTCGGTCAGCGACACGACAGTTTGGAGATCACCGGCCAGCGCTCTTCTGATTGTCATTCAAAAGCTCCCCCACGTGCCGCCGGTCCGATCATCACTCCGCGGCTTCGCGCTTGCCTCCGGGGCGTCGCTCCAGCAGCTCCTTGAGGAACTGACCGGTGTAGCTGCGCTTCTCGCGCACGATTGCTTCCGGCGTGCCGGAGGCGACCAGTTCGCCGCCGCCATCGCCACCTTCGGGGCCGAGGTCGAGCACCCAGTCCGCGGTCTTGATCACTTCGAGATTGTGCTCGATGACGACCACCGTGTTGCCTTGGTCGACCAGCTCGTGCAGCACTTCCAACAGTTTGGCGACGTCGTGGAAGTGCAGGCCGGTGGTCGGCTCGTCGAGGATGTAGAGCGTCTTGCCGGTTGCCTTGCGCGACAGTTCCTTGGCGAGCTTGATGCGCTGCGCCTCGCCGCCGGACAGCGTCGTTGCCTGCTGGCCGATATGGATATAGCCGAGGCCGACCTGCTTCAGCGTATCGAGCTTGTCGCGCACGCCCGGCACCGCGGCGAAGAAATCGACGCCTTCCTCGACGGTCATGTCGAGCACGTCGGCGATCGACTTGCCCTTGAACAGCACATCGAGCGTCTCTCTGTTGTAGCGCTTGCCGTGGCAGACGTCGCAGGTGACGTAGACGTCGGGCAGGAAGTGCATCTCGATCTTGATGACGCCGTCGCCCTGGCAGGCTTCGCAGCGCCCGCCCTTGACGTTGAACGAGAAGCGGCCGGGCTGATAGCCGCGCGCCTTGGCTTCTGGAAGGCCGGCGAACCAGTCGCGGATCGGCGTGAAGGCGCCGGTGTAGGTGGCCGGATTGCTGCGCGGGGTCCTGCCAATGGGCGACTGGTCGATGTCGATGACCTTGTCGAGGAATTCCAGGCCCTCGATGCGGTCATGATCGGCCGGGTGTTCGCGCGAGCCCATGATGCGGCGCGAGGCCGCCTTGAACAGCGTCTCGATCAGGAAGGTCGACTTGCCGCCGCCCGACACGCCGGTGACGGCGGTGAACGTGCCGAGCGGAATTTCGGCGGTGACGTTCTTCAGATTGTTGCCGCGAGCGCCGACGATCTTGAGGCGCCGGTTCTTCTTCGCTTCGCGGCGCACGTCAGGCGTCGCCACTTCGAGCGCGCCCGACAGATATTTGCCGGTGATCGAATTGGGGTTGGCCATGACTTGCTGCGGCGTGCCCTGGGCGATGATCTCGCCGCCATGGATGCCGGCGGCCGGGCCCATATCGACGACGTAGTCGGCATGCAGGATGGCGTCCTCGTCATGCTCGACGACGATCACCGTGTTGCCGATATCGCGCAGGTGCTTGAGCGTGTCGAGCAGGCGGGCATTGTCGCGCTGATGCAGGCCGATCGACGGCTCGTCCAGCACGTAAAGCACGCCGGTGAGGCCGGAGCCGATCTGCGACGCCAGCCGGATGCGCTGGCTCTCGCCGCCCGACAGCGTGCCGGAATTGCGCGACAGGGTCAGATAGTCGAGCCCGACATCGTTGAGGAAACGTAGCCGCTCGCGGATTTCCTTGAGCACACGCACCGCGATCTCGTTCTGCTTGTCGTTCAGCGAGGCGGGCAGGTCGGTGAACCACCGGTCGGCCTTACGGATGGAAAGCTCGGTGACTTCGCCGATGTGCTTGCCGGCGATCTTCACCGCCAGCGACTCGGGCTTCAGCCGATAACCTTTGCAAGCCGGGCAAGGTGTGGCCGACATGAAGCGCTCGATCTCCTCGCGCATCCAGGCGGATTCGGTCTCTTTCCAGCGCCGCTCGAGATTGGGAATGACGCCTTCGAAGGTTTTCGTGGTCTTGTAGGAGCGCAGACCGTCGTCGTACTGGAAGGTGATCTCGCGCTCGCCGGTGCCGCGCAGGATGGCTTCCTTTGCCTCTTCGGTCAGGTCTTTGAACTTGTCGCCGAGCTTGAAGCCATAGGCCTTGCCGAGCGCTTCCAGCGTCTGCGCGTAATAGGGCGAGGTCGACTTCGCCCATGGGCTGACGGCGCCGTCGCGCAGCGAGATGTTTTCGTCCGGCACGATCAAATTGCCGTCGATGGCGCGCTGGCTACCAAGACCGTCGCAGGTCGGGCAGGCGCCGAACGGATTGTTGAACGAGAACAGGCGCGGTTCGATTTCCGGAATGGTGAAGCCGGACACGGGACAAGCAAATTTTTCCGAGAACAGGATGCGCTCATGCGTCTCGTTCTTCGACTTGTTGACCGAATCCTCGCCGGTCTGGCTGGCATCGAGCGGCTTGTCGGCGAATTCGGCGACAGCCAACCCATCGGCCAGCTTTAAAGCGGTTTCGATGGAGTCGGCGAGCCGTGTCGCCAGATCGCCGCGCACGACGATGCGGTCGACGACGACGTCGAGGTCATGCTTGTATTTCTTGTCCAGCGCCGGCACGTCGGCGATTTCATAGAAGACGCCGTCGACCTTCACGCGTTGAAAGCCCTTTTTCTGCAACTCCAGCAGTTCCTTGCGGTACTCGCCCTTGCGGCCGCGCACCATCGGCGCAAGGATGAACAGACGGGTGCCTTCCTCGACCGCCAGCACGCGGTCGACCATCTGCGAAACCGTCTGGCTCTCGATCGGCAGGCCGGTGGCCGGCGAATAGGGGATGCCGACGCGCGCAAACAACAGGCGCATGTAGTCGTAGATCTCGGTGACGGTACCGACCGTCGAACGCGGGTTCTTCGAGGTGGTCTTCTGCTCGATCGAGATGGCAGGCGACAGGCCGTCGATCTGGTCGACGTCAGGCTTCTGCATCATTTCGAGGAATTGCCGGGCATAGGCCGACAGGCTCTCGACATAGCGGCGCTGCCCTTCGGCATAGATGGTGTCGAAAGCAAGCGAGGATTTGCCGGAACCCGACAGGCCGGTCATGACAATCAGGCTGTCACGCGGCAGGTCGAGATCGACATTCTTCAGATTGTGTTCGCGCGCCCCGCGAATGGAAAGATATTTATGGTCGGCCATCGCCGGTCGCCGCCTCAGAATCTGGAATTTCCTGGAATGGCGAGTTTCCCAGCCATCCCCTATGTAGGTAGTTTTGCCGCCGCGTCGAGAGACGCCACAATTCCCAACAAAAGCGTTTAACCGTCTTTCGCGTAAACGGGCAAGCGGAAAGAACAAAGACCGAACACGCTCCTGACAAAGCTGTGCAAAAACTGACCTGTACGCAATCTCCGGGCGATCACATTTTTCGGTATCTGTCTATTGCCGGTTGACGTCCCCGACACACGGGGGCAGACTCTGGTAGTCAACGAAGCCGGCCGTCTTTCGATGGTCTCGCCGCCCGGAGGCGGCCTGCGAGACGCCGCAGGCATTAGCGATTTGTGCTTCGAGACGACAACGTTGGAATGGACAAAGGAGCGGAGCTATGACGCCACCGGATCGTCCCCCAGGGTTCCAGTTGTTACTGGAGCCGCGGCAGGCATAAGTGCCAGGGTTTAGCGTCTGCGCCACCCGACAAACCGTGACCTGCCATACTCCGTAAAAATCAGAGACTGCAGTCGGATCGTCGGCTGACGCCGCGTTGCATCCGAAATCAAATGCCGGCAGTACGCCCCCGGTAGAAGTTGGATTTGAGATCCAAAAAGGCCCCGTCCGTTTGCGCAAAGCACGGCGGGGCCATTTATGTGCGGATTGTCTTGTTGGCGATATGCCTGCGCGGCACGCCGGCACCACTATCAGTGGCGCGGCTGCCGGATTGAGCCGGCTCCGACATCGACGGTGATGCTGCCTGAAATCCTGACATCCGTGTCACCGATCTTGAACTGGCCGTTGCCGTTGCCGGGAAATGCGTCGTCGGGTTCGGGCTCGGGAGCCGGCTTGGCGATTCGATAATCGCCGGCCACGCCGGGCAGGGCTCTTTTTTGCGCCTGCGCCGAGCTATCGTCTGCGAACGCCGAGCCGCTCGAGAGACACGCGAGCGCTACAATGGCGATCACACGGTGCAATGTTCTGGGCGGATGAGTGTCGATCATCCCAGGATGATAGTGGCATGCCGTCGACGGGACCAGCCCGACATCGTCAAATCTTCCAAAGCATGTCGTGTTTCGAGAGCGGATTCAGGCGACGCGTTTTAGCCCTTTGTCTTTATGCATGTCATTATGCATGTCATTCTCCCAAAACCGGGCCACTTTGGGCGACCACTTGACCGCGGGCGGGAATGCGATCCGGCCCACTTTTATGCCGCCTTTTCTCGTGTGTCGAAGACATGGTCGACGATGCCCCAGGCCTGGGCCTCGCGGGCGGTCATGAAGTGGTCGCGGTCCAGCGTGCGTTCGACCTCTTCATAGGTGCGGCCGCAATGCTGCGCGTAGAGTTCGGCCATGTGCCGTTTCGTCTGGACGATGCGCTCGGCATGGCGCTGGATGTCGGAGGCCTGACCCTGGAAGCCGCCAAGCGGCTGATGCAGCAGGATGGTGGCGTTCGGCAGTGAGATACGACGCCCGGCCGTTCCTGCCATCAGCAGGAACGAGGCCATCGAGGCGGCAAAGCCCATGCACACGGTCGAGACCGGGCAACTGATGTATTGCATCGTGTCGTAGATGGCGAAGCCGCTGGTCACCACGCCGCCCGGCGAGTTGATATAGAGCGAGATCTCCTTGTCGGGATTGTCCGATTCCAGCGACAGCAACTGTGCGCAGACCAGCGCCGAGATGTCGTCGTTGATCTCGCCATTGATGAAGACAATGCGTTCGCGCAACAGCCGCGAAAAGATGTCGAAGGCGCGTTCGCCGCGGCTCGATTGCTCGATGACCATCGGCACCAGACTGGCAACACCGCTCATGATCTTCTCTCCATTGTCCCTGTTCAGGCTGCACGCAACAAGAGGCGAGGCGTGTTTGCGGCGATTGGCTTGCGTGAATCGGTTGCGTCGAGTGAAAGCCGGCAGTTGGCGCCCGCCATGGCGACCGCGGGCATTGCCTTGCGGGCGAAGCCGTCATGGACAATGCGCAGATGGGTGCCGCCGGAAACTGTAGGGGCAAGTGTAAAGGTGACAATGCTGTCCAATGCGCTGTCGAGGCTATCCTGTCGCGCGGCGTCGCCTGGCTGCTCCCGCCAGGAATAGCGCAGCAGCTTCTCCGGCTCGGCGTCGAGAATTTCGCATTCGATCGCTGCGTCCGGCCCGGCGAAGGCAAAACGATTGCCGGTCTGCGGCCTGATGTCGTTCGGCATCATCCAGGCGGCGAGCAACTCAGGCACGGTCAGAGCCCGCCATACCTTTTCCGGCGGCTCGGCAAGGTCATACTCGAATTCGATCGCATCGGGAGAGATCTCGCGATGGCTGTCGGCCTTCATCGATCGAGCGTTTTTCATTGGTCCATGTCCTTCAAAACCGCCTTCAGTCTTTCGATGCGTTCCGGCCAGAAGGTCCGGTAGCGTTCGATCCAGGAGAGCAAGGGGCCGAGCCCTTGCGGGTCGGCGCGGTAATAGGCGTTGCGGCCCGCGCGGCGCTCGACCACCAGGCCGGCGCCGCGCAGCACCGCCAGATGCTGCGATACCGCCGGTTGCGACACCGTCATGCCGGTGCGCAATTCCGATACCGTCATTTCGCCAGAGGCGAGCCGCTCAAAGACGGCTCGGCGCGTCGGGTCGGCCAGGGCCCGGAAAATCTCTGCTTCGATCATGGCCAAAGCATAAGTCTACACTTATTGATTTGGCAAGCGCTGTTTTCACGAGACTGCCGGAAGCCAGCGCCTCACTGCCCCAACAGGCCCATCAAACGTCGCCTCGAAGATCGGCGATGCGAGCACGGCGTGAATATGAAGCGTTCCGGTGCCGACGTTCTTGAACCCGTGTTTCCTGTTTGCGGGAACGACCAGAGACTGGCCCGGTGTCAGGACGCGGTGCTCATCGTCGATCCACATCTCGGCCCTGCCGGCGATGACGGTCAGCACTTCCTCTACGGGATGCCAATGCGTTGGGGCACCGACCGTGGGTTCGACCCATTGTTCGAATATGCAAAGTTGCGATGCACCGTTGCTGGCTGACACATGCATACGCGTTTCCACACCTGCTCGCCATTGCTCGCGCTGCTGGTCCTCATGGGCCACGAACTTCATTTGGTCGTCCCGATCCATTCCCGATTTCATGGAAAATCTCGGACCGGGACACTACGTCTTGCTGACAAACATTGACAGAACGTCGTACATACAATAGAACGAAAAGAGAACAAAAACCTTGTGGGAAAAGGCAGCCTTAGCAGGCGGCTGACGTCGGCAGCCTGTAAGGTGCTGCGACAAAAATTGGTTCGGATGAGCGGAGAAATATCATGGCGGGTAGCGTCAACAAGGTCATTCTGGTCGGCAATCTCGGTGCGGATCCTGAAATCCGCCGGCTGAACTCGGGCGAACCGGTCGTCAACATCCGCATCGCGACGTCGGAAAGCTGGCGCGACAAGAATTCCGGCGAGCGCAAGGAAAAAACCGAGTGGCACAACGTCGTCATCTTCAATGAGGGCATCGCCAAGGTGGCGGAGCAGTATCTGAAGAAGGGCATGAAGGTTTACGTCGAGGGCCAGCTGCAGACGCGCAAATGGCAGGACCAGACCGGCGCCGACAAGTACACGACGGAAGTCGTGCTACAGAAGTTCCGTGGTGAGCTGCAGATGCTCGACGCACGCGGGCAGGGTGAGGGCGGACAGGTCGGCGGCTATGCCGGTGGTGGCAGCAGCCGTGGTTCCGATTTCGGCCAGTCCAGCCCGAGCGAAGGCTTCAATCGCGGTGGCGGCGGTGCCAAGAGCGGCGGCGGTGGCGGTTCGTCGCGCGAACTGGATGACGAAATCCCGTTCTGACGACAAATCGATCGTAAAGAAAGCAACCAACGGAGAGGGCAATGTCGCTGGACCCGCTGCTTGCCGCGCCATCTCCTATACCCTGGCATGCCTTTGCAGCCTTCGCCGCATTGGCGATAGGGGCCGCGCAGCTGGTACTGCCGAAGGGAACCCCGCGCCACCGCATCGCGGGTTATGTCTGGGCCGCGCTGATGCTGGTCATCGCGGTCTCGAGTTTCTGGATTCATCAGATACGCCTCATCGGCCCTTTCGGTCCTATCCATTTCCTGTCGATCCTGGTGCTGGTCACCGTGCCGCTGGCCGTGTGGCACGCCCATAATCAGCGCGTCGCCAAGCATCGCAAGGTCATGATTTCGCTGTACGTTTTCGCGTTGATTGGCGCCGGCATCTTCACCCTGTTGCCGGGCAGGGTCATGCACGACGTCGTCTTTGGCGTCGCGCGAGCCGGCCCGTGATCCGATTTAATTCTTGAGGCGGTGAGCTCGAGTGGAAGGAAATGTCAGGTGAAAGCACGCGTAAAATGGGTCGAGGAGCGCACCTTCGTCGGCGAGTCCGGTAGCGGCCACAAGGTCGTGCTCGGAACCGCGTCCGGGCCGGAAGGAAGGACGCCGGGCCCGAGCCCGATGGAACTGGTGCTGATCGGGACCGGCGGCTGTTCGGCCTATGATGTCGTCCATATTCTCGAGAAGGGCCGGGAAGCGGTCGAGGATTGCATCGTCGAACTTGACGCCGACCGAGCCGAAACCGAGCCCAGGGTTTTCACCCGCATCCATATGCATTTCGTGGTCAAGGGTCGGGCTCTTTCCAGCGACAAGGTCAAGCGGGCGATCGATCTTTCGATCGAGAAATACTGCTCGGCCTCCGCTATGCTGGCCAAGACCGCTACGATCACACACGACTTCGAAGTGATCGATACGGGCGTGAGTAGGCAGTAGGCAGTAGGGACGCCGCTCAGCCTGCCATCAACGCCTTGATGCCGTCGGCGACGAACTGGACGGCAAGCGCCGCCAGGATGACGCCAAGCAGGCGGGTGAGAATCGAACGCCCGGTCTGGCCGAGGATGCGGTCGATGCGCTCCGACAGCACGAACACAAGGTAGGTGATGGCGAGGCAGACGAAGATTATGCCGACCAGGGCAGCCTGCGCGGCAAATCCCTGAAAGGAACCGGAGAGCAGCACGGTCGCTGAAATCGCGCCTGGGCCGGCGATCAACGGGATCGCCAGCGGGAAGGCGGCGATGTTGTGGATCATGTCCTTGGTGATGGCGACGTCGCCGATCTTCTCCTTGCGGTCCTGCCGTCGCTCGAACACCATTTCGAATGCGATGAAGAACAGCAGAAAACCGCCGGCGACCCGGAAGGCCGGCAGCGTGATGCCGAACACCGACAGGATGGAGGCGCCGGCAACCGCAAACAGCGCCATCACCAGGAAGCCGATGATCGAGGCGCGGACGGAAACCTGCTGGCGCTCCTCGCGGTTCATGCCGCGTGTCACGGCGAGGAACAGCGGTGCCAGCCCAGGCGGATCGATGGTCACGAGAATGGTCACGAAGGCATTGAACAGACTGTCGAAACTCGGCATTTCTGACCCCTCCCGCCGGGCCGTGCCCGCACCATGACAGTGGTAGAGCAAAGCCCGGTCGGTGGGAACCGTCAGCGAAAAAGTCGTTCGCGTATCAAGAACTTCGATGCCGGCGGGACAGAGGCGCGTGAAGGATCGCGACGCTTTCATTCCATTCGGTGGGCCAGGAACTCGACTTCCAGCCGCCATGTCGCGGCATTGTCGTGCGAGCGCTCGCCAAGCCAGCGGAAGCTGTCTTCGGTGATCCGCGAAAAGCTCCAGCGCACGGAGGATCCGGTGCCATCATCGCCCACTTGCACGATCGTATCGCCCTCGGCGTGGCCGAGCTGGCGGCTATAATACTGGTTGCGCGGGTCGCTCCAGAAAATGTGCCAGGCGTCGGCAGTCGGGTCGTACAGGCGCAACGTCGTGCCATAGAACGTCCATTTGCCGAGCGACGGCGAGGGACCGGCGTCACGCGCGGGCAGGATCCAGACATCCTGAATCGCGCGGCCTTCCAGTACCCAGCCGAAGTGCACCTCGCCGCGCCCGGTCAGCACCGTGCCGTCATCAAGATGGCGCGAGGCATCGAACATCCAGGCGCCGACGAAGCGGCCGTAAAGGTTCAGTTTTTCGGCAAGCCCTTCTGCTGGTCCGGGACTGTGCAAGGCTTCGGCAAACGAGGATTGGTCGAACATGGCTCCGGTCTCTTCTTGTCAGGAGACCGGAGGAGTAGGCGGTGACGGGGTTCTAGGCTTGGGAAAAATTGCTATATTTCGGTCATGACAGCGACCACACGCTCACTCGCATCCGGACCTGGCTGGCAGGTATCGGATGTGATTTGCACGGCCAGCGCTGGTGATAGGCCGTTCGAGGAAGCACATCGGGATTTCTGTGTCGCCGCGGTCACCAGCGGCACGTTCCGCTATCGCGCCCAACAAGGCACGGCGATGCTGGCGCCCGGCGCGCTCCTGCTCGGCAATCCCGGCACGTGCTACGAATGCGGGCACGAGCACGGCAGCGGCGATCGTTGCCTCTCGTTCCATTTCGGACCGGTCTATATGGAACGGATCGCGGCCGGCGTGCCGGGCGCCAGGAAGCTGGCCTTCGAGGCGCCCCGCCTGCCACCTTTGCCGGTCTTGGCGTCCTTGTTCGCCGAGGCGGAAACCGCTCGCGAGATGGCCGACACCAACGCCTTCGAGGAACTCGGGCTGCGCATTGCCGGTGCCGCCGTGGCAAAAGTCTGCGGCCCGACGCCTGTCAGGCGCACGCCAAGCCGCCGCGATCAGAAACGGGTTGCCGAGGCGGTGCGGCGGATCGAACTCGATGCCGACAGGCCGGTCTCGCTTTCAGCGCTTGCCGACGAGACGGCGACCAGCCCCTATCATTTCCTACGTGTCTTCGGGCAGGTCGTGGGCATGACGCCCTATCAATTCCTGCTCAAGACCCGGCTGCACAGAGCAGCGATGCGGCTGCGCATGTCGGATGATGCGGTTTCGGCGATCGCCTTCGAGGCCGGCTTCAACGATCTGTCGACGTTCAACCGGCGGTTTCGGCGTATCATGGGCGAAACGCCGGGTCACTATCGCGCCTGCCGTGGTGCATTTCGCGACATCCGGGTCGCTCCGGTCTCGTGAAATCCGCGCCCACCCGCTCAGTGCTCGCAAAGGCAGCCACGGGTCCAATTCATTGCGCTCGGGGCTTTCGCGCAGGGAAAACGGTCGATTGCGGGCTTTTGCCTCGGTGGTGGAGAAACCGCCTTGGCCATATCGTCGCAATCAGTGGTATCCTTTTGAAATTACCACCAAAAATGACACTGGAAAAGTGCCTGACATGTTGGAGTTTCGGCCTTGCTTCCTATATAAGCACCGAGTGATTCCTGATTAGATTGTGATCCGATTTGACCGACCAGAAGACACCGCGCGGCGCCGACGGCGGCCCCACCGGCATCGAGCCGATATCCATCGTCGAGGAGATGCAACGCTCCTATCTCGATTACGCCATGAGCGTGATCGTCAGCCGTGCGTTGCCCGACGTGCGCGACGGTCTGAAGCCGGTGCATCGCCGCATTCTCTTCGCCGCCCATGAGAGCGGCTACCACTGGAACCGCAAATATGTGAAGTCGGCGCGTCCCGTCGCCGACGTGATGGGTAAATACCATCCGCATGGCGACGCTTCCATCTACGACGCCTTGGTACGCATGGCGCAGGACTGGTCGTTGCGCGTGCCGCTGATCGACGGACAGGGCAATTTCGGCTCCATCGACGGCGATCCGCCGGCGGCGATGCGCTACACGGAAGCGCGGCTGACCAAGGTTGCGCACGAGCTCTTGGAGGATATCGACAAGGACACCGTCGATTTCCAGGACACGTACGATGCGTCGGGCAGCGAACCGAAGGTTCTGCCTGCACGGTTTCCCAATCTTCTCGTCAACGGCTCGGGCGGCATAGCCGTCGGCATGGCGACCAACATCCCGCCGCACAACCTCGGCGAGGTCTGCAACGGCGCGATTGCCATCATCGACAATCCGGCGATCGATCTGCCGGCGCTGATGGAGATCATTCCGGGACCGGATTTCCCGACCGGCGGCATCGTGCTTGGCCGTTCCGGCATCTACAGCGCTTATGCGACCGGCCGCGGCTCAATCGTCATGCGTGGCAAGGTCAACATCGAACAGCGCGGCAATGACCGCGAGTCGATCATCATCACCGAAGTTCCCTACCAGGTGAACAAGTCGTCGATGATCGAGAAGATGGCCGAACTGGTGCGCGACAAGCGCATCGAAGGCATTTCCGACATTCGCGACGAGAGCGACCGCCAGGGCTACCGGGTCGTCATTGAGCTGAAGCGCGACGCCGTTGCCGACGTCATCCTCAACCAGCTCTATCGCTTCACGCCGCTTCAGACCTCCTTCGGTGCCAATATGGTGGCGCTGAACGGCGGCAAGCCCGAAGTGATGAACCTGACCGATATGCTGAAGGCGTTCGTCGCCTTCCGCGAGGAGGTGATCACAAGGCGGACGAAATTCCTGCTGCGCAAGGCACGCGACCGCGCCCATGTGCTGGTCGGTCTCGCCATCGCCGTCGCCAACATCGACGAGGTCATCAAGCTGATCCGCACCGCGCCGGATCCGCAGACAGCGCGCGAGCAGTTGATGGAACGGCGCTGGCCGTCCGGCGACGTCGAATCGCTGATCCTCCTAATCGACGATCCGCGCCATCGCATCAACGAAGACGGCACCTACAACCTGTCCGAGGAGCAGGCGCGCGCCATCCTCGAACTGCGCCTACAGCGCCTGACGGCGCTCGGCCGCGACGAGATCGCCGACGAGTTGAACACGATCGGCGCCGAAATCATTGATTATCTGGACATTTTGTCTTCCCGCGCGCGTGTCCAGCAGATCGTCAAGGACGAGCTTGCCGCCGTGCGCGACGAGTTCGGCACGCCGCGGCGCACCGAGCTCTCCGAAGGCGGTTCGGACATGGAAGACGAGGACCTGATCCAGCGTGAGGACATGGTCGTGACGGTGAGCCATTCCGGCTATATCAAGCGCGTGCCGCTGTCGCTCTACCGGGCTCAACGCCGCGGCGGCAAGGGCCGCTCCGGCATGTCGACCAAGGAAGAGGATTTCGTCACCCGGCTGTTCGTCGCCAACACGCATACGCCAGTGCTGTTCTTCTCCTCGCGCGGCATCGTCTACAAGGAAAAAGTCTGGCGGCTGCCGATCGGCAACCCGCAGTCGCGCGGCAAGGCGCTGATCAATATGCTGCCGCTCGAGCAGGGCGAGCGCATCACCACCATCATGCCGCTGCCCGAGGACGAAACCAGCTGGGGCGAGCTCGACGTGATGTTCGCTACCACGCGCGGCACTGTGCGCCGCAACAAGCTTTCCGACTTCGTCCAGGTCAACCGCAACGGCAAGATCGCCATGAAGCTGGAGGAGGAGGGTGACGAAATCCTCGGCGTCGAGACCTGCACCGACAATGACGACGTGCTACTGACCGCCAGTTCCGGCCAGTGCATCCGCTTCTCGGTCGGCGACGTGCGCGTCTTCCAGAGCCGCAACTCGGTCGGCGTGCGTGGTATCGCCATGGCCAGCACCGACAGGGTGATTTCCATGGCGGTGATCGAGAACGTCGATGCGCCGCCAGCCGAGCGCGCCGCCTATCTGAAGCGGGCGGCGGCCGAACGGCGGCTTGCCGCCGGAATCGCAGCCGGCGAAGAGGAAGAGATCGCGCTGACCAACGAAGAGGTCGGCGAGGAGACCGAGCTTTCCGACGAGCGCTACGAATTCCTCAAGGCACATGAGAAGTACGTGCTGACGGTGACGGAATATGGCTACGGCAAGCGCTCTTCGTCCTACGATTTCCGGCTGACCGGACGCGGCGGCAAGGGCATTCGCGCCACCGATGTTTCCAAGGTAGCCGAGATCGGCCGGCTGGTGGCGACCTTCCCGGTCGGCAATGACGATCAGATCATGCTGGTATCAGACGGCGGCACCGTCATCCGGGTGCCGGTCAACGGCATCCGTTTCGCCAGCCGCGCCACCAAGGGCGTGACCATCTTCAATACGGCCGAGGGTGAAAGGGTGGTTTCGGTCGAGCGGATCTCTGAGCCGCAATCGGACGAGGAAGAGATCGTTGAAGTCGGTACCGAGGCCACTCCTCCTGCGCCTGATGCCGGTCCCGAAGGTGCGGAGTAAGCACGGCATCCAGAGTTCGATTTTGACATAGCAACGCCGGCCCATCGGCCGGCGTGGCAGCAAGTCTGGACCGACTTAGTGGTGGCGATACGGCTTGCGGGGGCCGAAGCCTTCGAAGCGTTTGGTGTTAGCCTTGACGCGGACGCGTTGTGCCTCATGATGCAGCCCAAGTAGGGTGGCGATCAGCATGGCGACGGTCATTGCGATGGCGAGCATGTAGATCAGCATGTGCGTGTTCTCCTGCGCCTTACAACGGATAGGTGGGATTTTGGTTTCATCTTATTAAGGCGCAACCTAGTGAACGCTGCGTGAAGGCTCCGTGATCAGCGTGTTCATCTGTCGTCCATGTGCCGGAAAAGGTTCACGGCCGGCGCGCCAATCGGATTTGCCTTTGCGAGAGAGGCTCGCTAGAGCCTGTTCCATCTTGATGGACGGAAGATGGAACAGGCTCTAGCTTTCATTTGAGCATGATCTTTTCCAAAAACCGGTTTCCACTTTTTGGGATCATGCATTAGAAGCACCAGCCATGACTGAACGCATCGCCCTCTACGCCGGCTCTTTCGACCCGCTGACCAATGGCCATCTCGACGTGCTGAAGGCGTCGCTGGCCGTGGCCGATGTCGTTTATGCGGCGATCGGCATTCATCCGGGCAAGCAGCCGCTGTTTTCCTTCGAGGAACGGGTGAAGCTGATCGAGACGGCGACGAAAGCGGAATTCGGCCGCGACAGCACCCGCATCAAGGTCGTCGCCTTCGACGGTCTGGTCATCGACGCTGCCAGGAAGCAGGGCGCGTCGATCATGATCCGCGGCCTTCGCGACGGTACCGACCTCGACTACGAGATGCAGATGGCCGGCATGAACGAGACCATGGCGCCTCAACTGCAGACGGTTTTTCTGCCCGCCAGCCCCTCCGTGCGCACCATTACCGCCACACTTGTCCGCCAGATTGCCTCGATGGGAGGCGACATTCGCCCCTTCGTGCCGGCGGCGGTTGCCGGTGCGCTCACCGCCAAATTCGCAAAATAAGTTTCTCGGAGAAAACCATGCAGCTGAAGAAGCTCGCCTCGTTCCTCGTCGTGTTTGCCGGCCTCGTGACCGCATCGGTCTCGGCTTTCGCCGCCGACCCGGAAAACACCATGATCATCACGCTGAAGGACGGCGATGTGACCGTTGCTCTTCGGCCCGACCTCGCACCCAAGAACGTTGCCCAAATCAAGACGCTGGTGCGCCAGGGCGCCTATGACAACGTCGCCTTCCACCGCGTCATCGATGGTTTCATGGCGCAGACCGGCGACGTCAAGTTCGGCAACATGAAGAAGGGTTTCAGCGCCGAGGCCGTCGGCACCGGCGGTTCCGATCTGGCCGATCTGCCGGCTGAATTCTCGCAGACCGAACGCTTCAAACGCGGCGTGGTCGGCATGGCCCGCTCGCAGGACCCCAACTCCGCCAATTCGCAGTTCTTCATCATGTTCGCACCGGCGCCGCCACTTGATGGCCAGTACACCATCGTCGGCAATGTCGTCAGCGGCATGGAGCTGGTGGACAACATCAAGAAGGGCGACGAAGCGGACAATGGCACGGTCACCGATCCTGACCGGATGATCAAAGTGCGCATCGCCGCCGACAAATAACTGTGTTTTTTCAAAAGGATATCTGACATGGCCGAAATCAAAGATCGCGAGAACGCGCTCATCATGGAAACGACGAAGGGCAATGTGGTCATTGAACTTTTCCCCGACCTGGCGCCCGGCCATGTCGCCCGCATCAAAGAACTGGCCCGCGAAGGCGCTTATGATGGGGTGGTCTTCCACCGCGTCATCGAGGGCTTCATGGCGCAGACCGGCGACGTCAAGTTCGGCAATTCGACCAAACCGACATTTGCTCCATCCCGCGCGGGCATGGGTGGCTCGGAAAAGCCGGACCTGAAGGCCGAATTCTCAAACGCCAACCATGGCCGCGGCACCTGCTCGATGGCCCGTTCGCAGAATCCGAACTCGGCCAATTCGCAGTTCTTCATCTGCTTCGACGATGCCGCCTTCCTCAACCGCCAGTATACGGTCTGGGGCCAGGTCATCGAAGGCATGGACAATGTCGACAAAATCAAGCGCGGCGAGCCGGTGCAGGATCCCGACAAGATCGTGTCGCTGAAGGTCGCGGCCGACGTCAAGTAAGGGTAATCGACAATGATGGGCGTCGTCTGGTCGCTTCTCGGCATCCTGTCCGGCGCCTTCATTGCCATTCAGGCGCCAATCAATTCGCAACTGGCGCGCGATCTCGGGCTTCCGGTCGCGGCGGCGGCGTTTTCGTTTCTATCGGGCGCGATCGTGCTTGGCGTCATCTCCCTCGCGGTGGTGAAGCTGCAAGGCATCTCGCTCGACTGGAAAGCGCCGGCGCCCTGGCTGTTCGTCGTAGGCGGAATGCTCGGCGGCTTCTATGTGACGCTGTCGACGATCCTGACACCGCGCATCGGCGCCGCCGCGCTGATGGCGTTTCTGGTGGCCGGCCAGTTGCTGGCCGGCATGCTCATCGACCGCGTCGGCTTCCTCGGCGTCGCGGTGCGTGAAATCTCGCTCGGCCGCGTTGCCGGTGCGGTGCTGCTGCTGGCCGGAGCGCTGCTCGTCCGGCTCTATTGATGCGCGTCGACCTCTTTGATTTCAATTTGCCGGAAGAGCGCATCGCGCTTCGTCCGGCAGAGCCGCGCGACAGCGCCAAGATGCTGGTCGTGAAGCCCGGCGAGGGGCTCGACGATCGGACGGTTGGTGACCTGCCATCCTTGCTCAGGGCCGGCGACGTGCTGGTGTTCAACGATACCAAAGTCATTCCGGCGCAGCTCAAAGGCATCAGGCGGCGCGGCGAGGCGGCGGCACAGGTCGAGGCCACGCTGCACATGCGCATGGCGCCCGACCGCTGGCTGGCCTTCATGCGGCCGGGCAAGCGCATTGCTGCCGGTGACCGCATTCATTTCGGCCATGACGGCAATTCCTGTTTTCTCGGCCAGCTTGACGCTACGGTGATCGAGAAAGGCGAGGGCGGCGAGGCGCTGCTTGGCTTCGACCTGTCAGGGCCTTTCCTCGACGAGGCGCTGCACGCGGTCGGCCACATTCCGCTGCCGCCCTATATTGCCTCGAAGCGCGATGACGACGAACGCGACCGGGCCGACTACCAGACCATCTATGCCCGCGAGGAAGGTGCCGTCGCGGCACCGACAGCGGGCCTGCATTTCACGCCGGAGCTTTTTGCAGCGCTTGACGCCAAGGGCATCGAACGCCGCTTCGCCACCTTGCATGTCGGCGCCGGTACGTTCCTGCCGGTGAAGGCGGACGATACCGCCGACCACAAGATGCATGCCGAGACGGGTTCAGTCAGCGCAGAAACCGCCGACGCGTTGAACGCAGCGAAGGCGAGGGGCGGACGCATCGTCGCCGTAGGCACAACCTCGCTGCGCCTGCTGGAGAGTGCTATGCGTGAGAACGGTGCCATGGCTGCCTGGTCCGGCCCAACCGACATCTTCATCACGCCCGGCTATCGCTTTCGCACTGCCGACTTGCTGATGACCAATTTCCATCTGCCGCGCTCGACGCTGTTCATGCTGGTTTCGGCCTTCAGCGGACTTGATACGATGCGTGCGGCCTATGAGCATGCCATCGAGAACCGTTACAGGTTCTATTCCTATGGCGACTCAAGCCTGCTTTATCGAGCGGAGACGAGCGATGGACGATGACCTCAAGAACATGGACCGCGACGCCCTGATCGCGGAGGTGAAGAAACTGCGCGCCGGCATTCGTGCCCACCGCGATGCGACAGGGCATGATCTGTGCTGGCATCACCCCGATTTGTGGTCGCTGTTGCCGGAGAGGATCGAGCCCGCGATCGCCGTGCCGCCCTGGCCCAAATTCATGCGCGGCTGCATCCACTACCGGCAGTCGCTCGACAGGCAGGCACCCGGCGCACCGGTCCATGACAAGGAATTCAATGGCTAAGCCGTTCAGCTTCAAGGTTCTGGCGACTGACGGCAGAGCACGGCGCGGCGTGATCGACATGCCGCGCGGTGAAATCCGCACGCCGGCGTTCATGCCGGTCGGCACCGGCGGCACTGTCAAAACCATGTATATGGACCAGGTGCGCGGTGTCGGTGCCGACATCATCCTGGGCAACACCTATCATCTGATGCTGCGGCCCGGCGCCGAGCGTGTGGCGCGGCTCGGCGGCTTGCACGAGTTCGCGCGCTGGCCACATCCGATCCTGACTGACAGCGGCGGTTTCCAGGTGATGTCGCTGTCGAAGCTGAGAAAACTGACCGAAAAGGGCGTCACCTTCCGCTCGCATATCGATGGCGCCGCCTACGAGATGTCGCCGGAGCGCTCGATCGAGATCCAGGGGCTGCTCGATTCGGATATCCAGATGCAGCTCGACGAATGCACGGCGCTGCCGGCCCAGATGAAGGAGATCGAGCGCGCCATGGAGTTGTCGCTGCGCTGGGCCGAACGTTGCAAGACGGCGTTCGGCGACCAGCCGGGCAAGGCGATGTTCGGCATCGTGCAAGGCGGCGATAACGCGGCACTACGGGTGCGGTCGGCGCAGGCGCTGAGCGCGATGGGGCTGAAGGGCTACGCTGTCGGCGGTCTTGCCGTCGGCGAACCGCAAGCGGTGATGCTCGAGATGCTCGACATCACCTGTCCGGAACTGCCTGCTGACAAGCCGCGCTATTTGATGGGCGTCGGCACGCCTGACGATATCCTGAAATCCGTGGCGCGAGGTATCGACATGTTCGATTGCGTGATGCCGACACGGGCCGGCCGCCATGGCCTTGCCTATACAAGGCGCGGCAAGGTCAATTTGCGCAATGCCCGCCATGCCGACGACCCGCGTCCATTGGACGAGGAGAGCGATTGCCCTGCCGCCCGGGACTATTCGCGTGCCTATCTGCACCATCTGGTGCGCTCGCAGGAGGCGCTTGGGGCGATGCTTCTGACATGGAATAATCTTTCCTACTATCAGAAGCTGATGCAGGACATTCGCACCTCGATTGGGGCCGGCGCGTTCGAAGCGCGCTCGGCAGAGATCGCGGAAGGCTGGGCAAAGGGCGATATCCCGTTGCTGTGAAGCCTCAGGTGCTGAGTGAATTCGAGGCGCGCAGGCTGCAGCCGGTGATCTGGAAGGTGCCGTCGGGCTGCTGCTGCAAGGTGTAGACAGCCTCGTAGTCCTTGCCGTCGGGTCCGACGATAAGCACCTGCTGGACGATCGAACCCGGAGCCGTCTCCTCGACCTTGCCGAAAGAGTAGGTTTGCGGCTTGCGCACCGGCGGATAGCCGTTGGTCACCATGTTCATGAAGGCGTCGACGGTCGGAAAAATCCGTTTCACGTTCGGTGCGGCGAAACTGTAGGCGGTGGCGCCGTCATTGGCGATGAGAGCCTTCAACTGGCCGTCGATGACGGACTGCGCTGCCTTGATCTCAGCGTCGCCGGCAAACGCCGACGACACCAAGATGAATGGAATGACTGCGAATGCGAAAAAGGCGCGGCGCATGGCCTGTCTCCGTTGGCTCGCGAAATATCTTCCCTCAAAACGTGCTGTCCGAAGACGCATCATAACATACGCTTGGCGGTGCATCCCGGTTTCAGCGATTGGTGAATATTCATCTCGCCCGGTTAGACGCGGCATGTCGGTGGCGGAGCTGCGGGAACCGCAGCCCGAGCCCAGGCCGGCTGGGTACGGATTCCAGCGCTTGAAAGCCCGCCTCCAGTCTGCCAGAAGGGCCGCTTGGACTTGGATGTTTAGCGGGACGAAGCCATGAAGGCATTTTTCGTGCAGATCAAATGCGAACTGGGCAAATCCTATGAGGTTGCCAGCGCGCTTGCCGATGCCGAGATCGCTTCGGAAATCTACTCCACCGCCGGCAACTACGATCTGCTCGCCAAATTCTATGTCGACGACGAGGAAGACGTCGGTCATTTCGTCAACGAGAAGGTGCAGATTCTCCCCGGCATCAAAGACACATTCACCGTCGTCACGTTCCGCGCTTTCTAGCTGGAAAACCACTTGCCCGGACACGAGGCAAAGCCTGATTACCTTTGTATTTCAGCTGCCTCAATTTTAGGCAGCCGCAACATACTGATCGTGCGTATCTCCCAAATCACCGATTGCGCTTGATTTTCTCCGGCGACGCCAGTGAAATGGTGTCACAGGGGAGTATGCGATTGGCAGCGTTCGATGAAATGCTTCCGGAAGTTTCCGGATTGAGAAGACCGTATTCGGCTTATGATCGCTGGCTGAAGGAGCAGGATCCGGCCAGGCTTACCGAGAAGATGCAGGACGCCGAACGCGTCTTCCGCAAGACCGGCATCACCTTCGCCGTCTATGGCGAGCAGGAAGCCTCCGAACGGCTGATCCCTTTCGACATCGTTCCCCGCATCATTTCGGGCAATGAGTGGCGGCGTCTCACGCAAGGCATCGAGCAGCGCGTCCAGGCGCTGAACGCGTTCCTCGATGACATCTACCATCGCCAGGAAATCCTGCGCGCCGGGCGCGTCCCAAGGGAACTGATCGCCAGGAACGAAGCATTCCTGCCGGAAATGATCGGGGTCAGGCCGCCGGCCGGCGTCTACACTCACATTATCGGCGTCGACATCGTCCGCATCTCAGAGGACGAATTCTATGTGCTGGAGGACAATGCGCGCACGCCGTCGGGCGTCTCCTACATGCTGGAGAACCGCGAGACGATGATGCAGCTGTTCCCCGAGCTGTTCCAGAAAATCAAGGTGCGGCCTGTGGAGAACTACCCGCAGCTTCTGCGCCAGTCGCTGGCGGCAGTGCGGCCGCAGAGCACCAAGGGCGCGCCGACAATTGCCGTGTTGACGCCCGGCAGCTTCAACTCCGCCTATTTCGAGCACGCCTTCCTGGCCGACCAGATGGGCGTGCAACTGGTCGAAGGCCAGGATCTGCGGGTCGTCGACGGCCATGTCGCGATGCGCACGACCGAAGGCTACAAGCAGATCGATGTGCTGTACCGCCGAGTCGACGATTCGTTCCTCGACCCGCTGACCTTCCGCCCTGACTCTACACTTGGCATACCTGGCATCATGGATGTCTATCGTGCCGGCAACATCACCATCGCCAATGCGCCGGGCACCGGTATCGCCGACGACAAGGCGATCTATTCCTACATGCCCGAGATCATCGAATTCTATACCGGCCGCAAGGCGATCCTCGGCAACATTCCGACCTGGCGCTGCTCGGAGCCCGACAGCCTGAAATATGTGCTCGAACACATCGATGAGCTGGTGATCAAGGAAGTCCATGGGTCCGGCGGCTACGGCATGCTGGTTGGGCCTGCGGCGACCAAGAAAGAATGCGAGACGTTTGCCAAGAAGCTCGCGGCCAAACCCTCCAATTACATCGCCCAACCGACATTGGCGCTGTCGACATGCCCGATCCTGACGGAAAAAGGGCTGGCGCCGCGCCACGTCGATCTCAGGCCCTACGTGCTGGTCTCCGACCGCATCCAGATCGTCCCCGGCGGGCTAACCCGCGTCGCGCTGAAGGAAGGCTCGCTGGTCGTCAACTCCTCGCAAGGCGGCGGCACCAAGGATACGTGGGTGCTGGATGATTAGAGCGAATAGCGAATAGCGAATAGGGGAAGGAGGGCAGCAAGACGGCGATCAATTCTTACAGGGACTTAATTGTCTGGAAGGCGGCCGTCGAGTTGGCTGTAGATTGTTATTCCGTAACGAAAGCCTTCCCAACCGGCGAAGTCTACGGGATGACCTCTCAGATGCGGCGGTCGTCCGTATCAATTGCCGCGAACATCGCCGAAGGACATGGGCGAGAAAATACAGGATCATTCATTCAGTTTCTGCGCATGGCGCAGGGATCTCTCAAAGAGTTGGAAACACACCTGATCTTGTCTGAAAAAGTAGGGTTGATGGTTGAGGCGGAGGTGGTGCGTTTGCTTAGCAAAGCCGATGAGATCGGGAAAATGCTGCGTTCCATGATCAGGAGTTTGCAACAAAAGTCATGAAGCCGATATCCCGCTATTCGCTACTCGCTATTCGCTATTCGCTCAAAATCGGGGCACGTTGACATGCTTCTCGGCCGCACCGCCAACGGGCTTTACTGGATGAACCGCTACATAGAGCGGGCGGAGAATATGGCGCGGCTGGTCGATGCGGGTCTGCGCATGGCGCTGACCCGCACCCAGAGCGCGTCGGAAGAGTGGAATTCGGTGCTGCTCAGCGCCGGTTCCGACATCACCTTCAGCCAGAAATATTCTGACTATACCGCCGCCAATGTCGCCGACTTTCTTTTGCGCGACACGTCGAATCCCTCCAGCACAATGTCTTCGATCGAAACGGCCCGCAACAATGCCCGCATGGTGCGCACCGCGCTGACGCGCGAGACCTGGGAAAGCATCAACGAAGCCTGGATGGCGCTGAAGCGGATGCTGGCAAGGCCGATCGACGAGCGCGACCTACCCAGCGTGCTCGACGCCATCAAGCGCGAGACGGCGCTGATCCGCGGCTCGTTCTATGGCACCATGCTGCGCAACGAGATCTTCGATTTCTCGCAGCTCGGCACCTATGTCGAGCGCGCCGACAACACGGCGCGCATCCTCGACGTGAAATACTACGTGCTCTTGCCGTCGATCTCCTGGGTCGGCTCGACGCTCGACAACTACCAGTGGGAATCGATCCTGCGTTCGGTGTCGGCGCATCGCTCCTATCGCTGGGTCTATGATGCCGACTACAAACCGACCAACATTGCCGACTATCTGATCCTCAATGTCCGCATGCCGCGTTCTCTGACCTTCTGCTATCGCTTCCTGTCCGAACATCTGAAGTTCCTCGGCGACGACTATGGCGAGCGCCATGCCTGCCACGCGACGGCGGACAAGACGCAGGCCATGCTTAGAGCAGGATCGATCAAGGACATATTCGACGCGGGCCTGCATGAATTCCTGGCCAATTTCATTCGCGACAACACCAGGCTTGGCGACGAGATCGCGCAGGACTACCGGTTCAATTGAGCATGACTCCGAAAAGTGGGACAAGATCATGCTCACAGGCGGGACATAGCGCATGCGGCTGAAGATCACCCACCGGACCGAATACCGCTACGATGCACCGGTGCACTATCTGTTGCAGCGCTTGCGGCTGCTTCCGGTCAGCGGATCGACGCAGACCGTTCTGTCCTGGGCTCTGACCATCGAAGGCGCGCGCGAAGAGGTTCGCTTTGTGGACCATTTCGGCAATGACACAAGGCTGCTGAGCGTCGAGGGTGAGCGCGACTTCATCACGGTGGAAGCATCAGGCGAAGTGGTGACGCGCGACACGGCAGGCGTCTCCGGACCACACCAAGGCTTCACGCCGCTCTGGCTGTACAGCCATGAAACGCCATTGACGGCGATCGGCAGCGGTGTTCGCGAACTCGCCGCATCGATCGGCAAGGGCACTGACATCGAAAGGCTGCACCGGCTGATGGCAGTCATCGGCGAGCGCGTCGCCTACACGTCCGGCACTACCAATGCGACGACGCCCGCGGAGGAAGCCTTGGCGCTCAAAACCGGTGTCTGCCAGGATCACACCCATATCTTTGCCGCCGCGGCGCGCGCCATGGGCTTTCCAGCCCGCTATGTCAGCGGCTATCTGATGCTGGATGCGACGGTCGAGCAGGCCGCAAGCCATGCCTGGGCCGAAGCGCATGTTTCGGGCCTCGGCTGGGTTGCCTTCGATGCCGCCAATGGCATTTCGCCTGACGAGCGTTATGTAAAGGTGGCGACGGGACGCGATTACCGCGACGCTACGCCGGTGTCGGGAATTCGGCTGGGACAGGCGGAAGAACAGCTTGCCGTCACCGTCACGGTGGAGCAGTAATCCTTCGCAAGATTGCCGGTGGGGCGGTTCGTCGTTTCACGAAAACGATGAACCACTCCACTTGTTTTGTTTGGAGCAATTCCGGGCGGAAAACCGCCTTACACTTTTTCTGGAATTGCTCTAGGGAGATTCCATGACTTATTGCGTTGGCCTGAAGATCGATCGCGGGCTCGTGTTCATGTCCGACACGCGCACCAATGCCGGCATGGATTCGATTTCCACCTTCCGAAAGATGCATGTCTGGGAGCAGCCGGGAGAGCGCGTCATCGTGCTGATGTCGGCGGGCAACCTGGCGACGACGCAGGCCGTGGTCAGCCTGCTTGACGAACGCACCAAGGCCGTTGCCGATCGTCACGCCACGCTGCTGGAGACGCCATCAATGTATCAGACGGTGCGGCTGGTCGGCGATACAGTCAAGGAGGTCATCGCCAATTCGTCGCCTGCGGGCGAAAAGGCAGATTCCTACTTTAATGCCTCCTTCATCCTCGGCGGCCAGATCAAGGGCAGCGAACCGCGCCTGTTCATGATCTACCCCGAAGGCAATTTCATTGAATCGACCGATGACACGCCGTTCTTCCAGATCGGCGAGACCAAATACGGCAAGCCCATCATCATCCGCGCCTATGAAAAGTCGATGAGCCTTGCCGAGACGGTGAAGCTGCTGCTGGTGTCGTTCGATTCGACGTTGAAGTCGAACCTGTCGGTCGGCTTGCCGCTCGACCTGCTCTTCCTTGAGAAGGACGCCTTCACGGTCGGGTTGAAGAAGCGGTTCGGTCAGGACGATCAGTACTATCGCACGATCTCGGACGGCTGGTCGAATGCGCTGAAGGCGGCTTTTGCCAGCCTGCCGGAATTCCCTGGATAGCGAAGACGCGCCTCTGTTCCTTCCTACCAGGTACACCTGCGTCGGGCGCGTCTTGCTCGAAGCGATTTAACGCACAGAAATAGGTATGAGTATCGTTTTTGAACCTTTGCGTCTAAACCAGGTTATTGCTTCCGAATCTGAATTAGAGCGCACGATATCGACTTCCAAATAGTAGTCTCCACCCTTCAAGGGCGCGTTCAACGTGATCTCGACGGTCTCGGACTTCCCGGGCTCAATTGGTGTGTCGAAGGGCGTTAAAGGATTGTCTGCTGATATCACATCTCCGTTTTGGTCGATGAGGCGATAACCAACCGACACCAGATAGTCTTTATCAGTTGAAGACCACGTCTTCGTGCTCTTGTTTGCTACCAAAACCGGGATGATAATTACGCCTCCGGCAGCACTCTGCGCCAGAGGGAGGCTTCCTTTGTACTCCAATTCAGCCAGGTATGCCGGGTATCCTTTAGGAGGCCCTACGCTCAGATCGAATGTAAAATATCCTCTACCGTCGAGGTAAGATCCAGACAAAATGATTGACGCAAGAAATATCCTTAAGGCCTGTTGGACTACACCATGCATGATTCCAATGGTGAAGATATTTCTATTCCTAATGAACAGAAAACTACACGCGGTGCCGAAAATCATGGTGGCGACCATCAGTATTATGTTTGGCGCGTGGATAAGGCAAAATACAAATGATGAGCAAAGAATCGCTGTCGGCTTGTTTCTAAATATTGCTAGCGTTCGTTGCAGAATAAAGCTCTGCAGAAGAAATTGCTGAGCCGTGCCAGACAGGATGGCTACAAAAATGTCGGATAATAAAGTCCTGCCAGTTATTTTCTGTTTTGATAGATATCCCTCTATTGATAAATAGTTATTTGATATAGCTATGATGGCGATTGCGCATATACAGATAATTAGAACTAAATATATGCAGTCGCGTCCTGAGATCCAAATGTTGGTAGCAGTAATACCCATTTCGCGCGACGAAGTACGTCGTATGTAGATGCTTGCCAGAATAAAACATACAATTGAAGCGATCAGAAACGATCGTATAAAGTTCTTTTCTAGCCAAACTTCGTAGAAGAACGCCGATACGCTGTCCGGCAACGCGATATTTAAGCGGTAGATGCTCCAAAACCAGAACGGTACTATCCATAGATAGGTGATTATCAGTCCAATTAAAAACAAAAGTTCAAATAAAGAGGCCCGTCTTGGGTATCTCTTATAGACCCATCTCAACCACACCAAATTGAGAGCCCCCATTTACGACAATAGGTCGTAGTTATTTTTTGATCGATTTAAGTTCACGCGCCAGCGCAAGTCAATAACCTCCGGAGAGGCTGGATGTTCTGGTTGGAAGCTGCCGGAGGCGAATGGGAAATGACCGTGGGGACAAGCGATCTGATTTAGAAAGTTGAGAATCTGATCTCCAGTTGGCCCAACTGTCGATCTGCCATTTCATGGTTCTCGACGTAGAATAGAATCAGGTCTTCATTCCGGCCGTTGGTGGGGAACTGCACGACTGTGAAGCGATGCCGCCGCTGCTGGTCCGATTTCGACCCTCAAGAAGATCAATGTCCGGGAGCCTGGCGAGCGCGTGCGTCGTCGTGCTGGCGATCTGGCGACGACGCAGTTTGTGATCAGGCCGCTGGACGAACACACCAAGGCAATTCTACCGTCGCGCCGCAGAGGAAATGTCCACTCCAAGGGAGATACAATGAACAGTGATGATTTCCGGCAGTGGTCGCGGCGCGCCGCCGACTGGGGCGCCGACTACCGAAACACGCTGCGCGAGCGGCCGGTGCGGCCACTGGTCGAGCCCGGCGACATCTTTAGAAGCATAGAGGCTTCGCCGCCGGAAGACGCCGAACCGATGGACCGGATCTTCGCCGACTTCGAAGAGAAGATTTTGCCTGGCATGACGCATTGGCAGCATCCGCGCTTCTTTGCATACTTCCCGGCCAATGCGGCGCCTGTTTCGGTGGTGGCGGAATATCTAGTTTCGGCGATGGCCGCGCAATGCATGCTTTGGCAGACGTCGCCAGCGGCAACCGAGCTCGAAACACGCACCGTCGACTGGATGCGCCAGGCGCTCGGCCTGCCGGAAGGGTTTTCCGGGGTGATCCAGGATTCAGCCTCGTCGGCGACGCTGGCCGCGGTGCTGACCATGCGTGAACGGGCGTTGGACTGGCAAGGCAACAAACAAGGGTTGGCCGGGCAGGCGCGGCTGCGCATCTATTCCTCCGACCAGGCGCACACCTCCATCGATCGGGCGATCTGGATTTCCGGCATCGGCGAGGACAATCTCGTGCGCATTCCTGTCGGCGGCCGTTTTCGCGCCATGGACACGGCAGCGCTCGAGGCGGCAATCGTCGCCGACCGGGAAGCCGGCATGCTGCCGGCGGGCATCATCGCTTGTGTCGGCGGCACCAGCACCGGCGGCACGGATGATATCCTTGGCGTCGCCGCGGTGGCGCAACGGCACGGGCTTTATCTGCATGTCGATGCTGCCTGGGCCGGCTCGGCGATGATCTGTCCGGAGTATCGGCATTTTTGGGCGGGCGTTGAAGGTGCCGATTCGGTCGTTTTCAATCCGCACAAATGGCTCGGAGCCCAGTTCGACTGCTCGATCCAGTTCCTGCGCGACCCGGAAAGCCATGTCAGGACGCTGGCCATCAAGCCAGATTATCTGAAGACGCATGGCCGCGACGGCATCATCAACTATTCCGAATGGTCGGTGCCGCTCGGCCGGCGTTTCCGCGCGCTGAAATTGTGGTTCCTGTTGCGTGCTCATGGCTTGGAAAGCTTGCGAACGATGATCCGCAACCATGTCGCGTGGAGCGAAGGACTAGCCGCGCGGCTGGCAAGCGAGCCGGACTTCGAGATCGTCAGCGAACTGATGCTGTCCCTGTTCTCGTTCCGGCACAACGCGGTAACCGATGCTGATGCGGACGCGCACAATCTGCGGCTGGTCAATGCGATCAACGACGATGGCCGCATCTACCTGACGCAGACGAGGGTCGATGGGCGGATAGCAATCCGTTTTCAGGTCGGCCAATTCGAAGCGACCGCCGCCGATGTCGATATGGCTTTCACTGTCATCACGGAAATCGCGCGGAGTATGGCCTGATCTGGTCCGGCCGGAATTGCGCTGGCGTTTGCCTTTGCAATCATATGCATTTCATTAGCCGGCTTATGCCTTTTCATTGGTTTCGTTTTCGACTATAGACAAGAAAAACGAAAACGGGAGGTTGTCCTATGTATTTGTCGCCACGCCATGCCGAAATCATCCAGATGGCCAAGGATCATGGTCGGGTGCTGGTCGAGGATCTGGCCACACATTTCAATGTGACGCCGCAGACCATACGCAAGGATCTCAACGATCTGTGCGACCAGCGGCTGCTTTCGCGCATCCATGGCGGCGCGTTGTTCCCGTCCGGCATCGAGAACATGGAGTATGAGGCTAGGCGCAAGATCGCCGCCGACGAGAAGGAGGCGATCGGCCGGGCGGCGGCCAGGCTGATTCCCGACAACGCCTCGCTGTTCATCAACATCGGCACCACGACAGAGTCGGTCAGCAAGGCGCTGCTCGATCATAACGGCCTCATGGTCATCACCAATAACATCAATGTTGCCAACAGGATGCGGATATATCCGTCGATTGAGGTTGTGATTGCGGGTGGCGTAGTGCGCGGTTCCGATGGCGGCGTCGTCGGCGAAGCGGCGGTCGACTTCATCAGGCAGTTCAAGGTCGATTATGCGGTGATCGGCGCCTCGGCGATCGACCATGACGGCGCCTTGCTTGACTTCGATTTCCGCGAGGTCAAAGTGGCGCAGGCGATCATCGCCAATGCAAGGCATGTCATCCTGGTTTCCGACCAGACCAAATTCGAGCGAACCGCACCGGTGCGCATCGGCCACCTGTCGCAGGTCAACACCTTCATCACCGACCGTTGCGACATCCCGTCGGTGCGCAAAATCTGCCAGGAGGCCGAGGTTCAATTGATCGAGACTTCGCTCGCCTAGGCGATTTCGGCTTGGCATCACACGCTCGTGATATTTCGTTTGACATTCGTTATGATTTCGAAATAATCCCGACACGGTTTCGTAAAAGGCCAAAAATGGTGCAATGCGAAATCGTTGGAGGAATTTGTGGAAGCATCTCCGATCCGTGACATTTTCGTCATAGGCGGCGGCATCAATGGCTGCGGCATTGCCCGCGATGCTGTCGGGCGTGGCTTTTCCGTCTTCCTCGCCGAGATGAACGACCTCGCCAGCGGAACCTCCTCAGGCTCGACCAAATTGATCCATGGCGGCCTGCGCTACCTCGAATTCTACGAATTCCGCCTGGTGCGCGAGGCGCTGATGGAGCGCGAGGTTCTGTGGAAGAACGCGCCGCACATCATCTGGCCGATGCGCTTCGTGCTGCCCTATGCCAAAGGCCTGCGCCCGGCCTGGCTGATCAGGCTGGGTCTGTTTCTCTACGATCACATTGGCGGGCGCAAATTGCTGCCGGCGACCAGGACGCTTGACATGGCCAGGGATCCGGCCGGCAAGCCTTTGAAACCATTGTTCAAGAAGGCCTTCGAATATTCGGACGGCTGGGTCAATGATGCACGGCTGGTGGCGCTGAACGCGCGTGATGCCGCCGATCGTGGCGCAACGGTCCGCACCCGCACGAAAGTGGTCGGCGCACGCCGCGAAAACGGATTGTGGACGATTCAGATCGAAGACCTGCAGACCGGCAAGACCGAAGAAATCAAGGCGCGCCTGCTGGTCAATGCCGCTGGCCCCTGGGTCGATCATGTGCTGTCCGGCGTCGTTGGGCTCAACGATGTGCACAATGTCCGCCTCGTGCAAGGCAGCCATATCGTCATCGCCAAGAAATTCGACGATCCGCGCGCCTATTTCTTCCAGAACAGGGATGGTCGCATCATTTTCGCCATTCCTTACGAGGACGAGTTCACCCTGATCGGCACCACGGACCAGGATTACCCCGGCGACCCGCATGACGTGAAGATCAGCGACAAAGAGATCGACTACCTCTGCGCCGCGGCAAGCGAATATTTTGCGCAACCGGTCAAGCGCTCGGACATCGTCTGGACCTATTCGGCCGTGCGTCCGCTCTATGATGATGGCGCCTCCAAGGCCCAGGAAGCGACGCGCGACTATGTGCTCAAGGCAGATGGCGGCGAGGGCGCTGCCCCGATTATCAACGCCTTTGGCGGCAAGATCACCACCTATCGCCGGTTGTCGGAATCGATGCTGGAAAAGATCGAGGGTTTTCTCGGCAAGCGCGGCAAGCCATGGACGGCAAACGCGCCATTGCCGGGCGGCGATTTCCCGGCCACCGGTTTCGATGCCGAAGTGGCGAAGCTGAAAACCGCCTATCCGTTCCTCGACGCGCGCCTGGCCCGGCGACTGACCAGGCTCTACGGCACCCGCGCAAGGATGCTGTTGGGGTTGGCCAAATCGAATGCCGATCTGGGCCGCAACTTCGGCGCCGATCTTTTTGAGGCTGAGGTGCGCTATCTCGTTCAAAACGAATGGGCTGTCACCGCTGAAGATGTATTGTGGCGCCGGACCAAGCGCGGTCTGTATCTCAGCCGCGAGCAGGTAGCGGTGCTCGATGAATTCATGCACGGCATAAGCCGGCGACATGTCGCGGCTGCGGAATGAAGAGGGTTTGAGCTGATGCAGAAAGCCTGGGAGGAGGCGTCATGCTGGAACTAAGGAACGTCACCAAGACGGTTGGTGCGGTCGAGCATATCCGCGACGTGTCGCTGACGCTCCAGCATGGCTCGCTCAACGTACTGCTCGGCCCCACGCTTTCCGGCAAGACCAGCCTGATGCGGCTGATGGCCGGCCTCGATGTGCCGGCCTCCGGTTCGATCTGGTTCGACGGTCAAAATGTCACCGGCGTGCCGGTGCAGCAGCGCAAGATCGCCATGGTCTACCAGCAGTTCATCAACTATCCGGCGATGACCGTCTACGAGAACATCGCGTCGCCGCTCAGGGTGGCTGGCACCGAACAGGCGAAGATTGACAAGGAAGTGCGCAATGCCGCCGCACTTCTCAAGCTGACACCTTATCTCGACCGCACGCCGCTCAGCCTGTCCGGGGGCCAGCAGCAGCGCACCGCACTGGCGCGTGCCATCGTCAAGAATGCCAGCCTGGTGCTGCTTGACGAGCCGCTTGCCAATCTCGACTACAAATTGCGCGAAGAGCTGCGCGCCGAACTGCCGAGGATTTTTGCCGCCACCGGCACCATCTTCGTCTATGCCACGACCGAGCCGCACGAAGCGCTGCTGCTCGGCGGCAATACGGCGACACTTTCCGAAGGACGCATCACCCAGTTCGGCCCGACAATCGACGTGTTCCGCAAGCCGGTCGACCTGGTGACGGCCAGGACTTTCGCCGACCCGCCGCTCAACACCATCGTGCTGGCCAAGAAGGGTCCGGACTTTTTGCTCGAAGGCGGCGTCAAGCTGCCGGTGCCCGCCGAACTCGTCGGCATTGCCGATGCGAACTATACGGTTGGCTTCCAGCCGCACCATCTTTCACTCGATCGGCCCAATCCGTTGGCCGTGCCGGTGCGTGCGAAGGTCACCATCACCGAGATCACCGGGTCGGAGAGCTTCATTCATCTCGACTTCGCCGATGCGCGCTGGGTTATGCTGAGCCACGGTATCCTCGATTTCGAGATTGACGCCGCGATCGACGTGTTCATCGACCCGCGCCACATCATGGTCTTCGACGGGCAAGGCAGCGCCGTAAGCGCGCCAAAGCTGGCGGCATAGGAGAGCGATATGGCGCGCATCGACGTCAATCACATCCGCCACTCCTACCTGCCGAGCCCGCGCACGGATGCCGATTTTGCGCTCAAGGAAGTGCATCACATCTTCGAGGATGGTGGCGCCTATGCGCTGCTCGGGCCTTCGGGCTGCGGCAAAACCTCGCTGCTCAACATCATTTCGGGCCTGCTTCATCCCTCGCATGGCCGGTTGCTGTTCGACGGCAAGGACGTGACCAACTTGTCGACGCAAGAGCGCAACATCGCGCAGGTGTTCCAGTTCCCGGTCATCTACGACACGATGACCGTTTACGACAATCTGGCCTTCCCACTGCGCAATCGCGGCGTGCCGGAAGCCGATGTCGACCGCAAGGTGCGCGAGACGCTGGAAATGATCGATCTTGCGTCCTGGGCGAAGAAGAAGGCGAGGGGGCTGACCGCCGACCAGAAGCAGAAGATATCGCTCGGCCGCGGACTGGTGCGCTCGGATGTCAACGCCATCCTGTTCGACGAGCCGCTGACCGTCATCGATCCGCACATGAAGTGGGTGTTGCGCTCGCAACTGAAACAGTTGCATCGCCGCTTTGGCTACACCATGGTCTACGTGACGCACGACCAGACCGAGGCGCTGACCTTCGCCGACCAGGTCGTGGTCATGTACGATGGCGGCATCGTGCAGATCGGCACGCCGGCGGAATTGTTCGAGCGACCGCGCCATACGTTTGTCGGTTATTTCATCGGCTCGCCGGGCATGAACGTCATGCCGGTGGCGATCGAGGGCAAGACGGCGATGCTTGGGGCCCAGCGGATCGAACTGCCAGGCGCACCCAAGGCAGCCACCGGCGCCATAGAGCTTGGCATTCGTCCCGAATATGTCCGGCTCGGCCGTGACGGCATGGCCGTACAGGTCAGCAAGATCGAGGATCTCGGCCGCCACAAGGTGGTGCGCGCGAAGCTTGAAGGCCGCGACATCGCTGCCGTGATCGGCGAGGACGAAGCCGTACCCGCCGATCCGAAGGTGCGGTTCGACCCGGCCGGCATCAACATTTATGCCGATTCCTGGCTGGTTGAGATGGCTCGCGTCGAGATGGGGGCATAGATGGAAAAAACCTGGAACAACAAGGCCTGGTTCCTGGTGCTGCCAGTGCTGGTGCTGGTGGCATTCTCGGCGGTCATCCCGCTGATGACGGTCGTCAACTATTCGGTGCAGGACACTTTCGGCAACAACGTCTTCTTCTGGGCCGGCACCGAGTGGTTCGAGGAACTGCTCTCTTCCAGCCGCTTCTGGGAAGCGATGGTCCGCAACCTGATCTTCTCCTTCATTATCCTTGCCATCGAAGTGCCGCTCGGCATCTTCATAGCCCTCAACATGCCGAAAAAGGGCTGGGGTGTGCCGGTCTGCCTGGTGCTGATGGCACTGCCGCTGCTGATCCCGTGGAACGTCGTCGGCACTATCTGGCAGGTTTTCGGGCGCAACGACATCGGATTGCTCGGCTATTACGTCAATGCGCTCGGCATCGACTACAACTACGTGCAGGATTCGTTCGATGCCTGGGTCACCGTCATCATCATGGACGTCTGGCACTGGACCAGCCTCGTCGTGCTGCTCTGCTATGCCGGCCTGGTCTCCATTCCGGATGCCTTCTATCAGGCGGCCAAGATCGACGGTGCCTCGCGCTGGGCGGTGTTCCGCTACATCCAGCTGCCGAAGATGAACCGGGTGCTGCTGATCGCCGTGCTGCTGCGCTTCATGGACAGCTTCATGATCTACACCGAGCCTTTCGTAGTGACGGGCGGCGGACCGGGTAACTCGACGACATTCCTGTCGATCGACCTGGTCAAGACGGCGCTCGGCCAGTTCGACCTCGGTCCGGCCGCGGCCATGTCGCTGGTCTACTTCCTCATCGTCCTTCTGCTGTCATGGGTGTTTTACACCGTGATGACCAATTACGACGCGGAGCGCTGAGATGGGCGGCGCCAACGAAAGAACGACGAGGCAGGACAGAGTGAGCGAAACGACGGCTTCGGAAGGGCTCGCCAGTGCTATGTCGCAGGACCAGATCGCGCGGCTGATGCGCCGCCGCGGCGAGGAATCGCGCTGGTGGTGGATCGTGCCGACGGTCTACATCATCGTGCTTTTGCTGCCGATCTACTGGCTCATCAATATGAGCTTCAAGACCAATGCCGAGATCGTCTCCTCGCTGACGCTCTATCCGCATGCACCGACGATCGCCAATTACGTCACCATCTTCACCGATGCGTCCTGGTACTCGGGCTACGTCAACTCGATCACCTATGTGGTGATGAACATGGTGATCTCGGTGGCTGCGGCGCTGCCGGCGGCCTACGCCTTCTCGCGCTACCGCTTCCTCGGCGACAAGCACCTGTTTTTCTGGCTGCTGACCAATCGCATGGCGCCGCCGGCGGTGTTCGCGCTGCCCTTCTTCCAGCTCTATTCGGCCTTCGGCCTGATCGACACCCACATCGCCGTCGCGCTGGCGCATTGCCTGTTCAACGTGCCATTAGCGGTGTGGATCCTCGAAGGCTTCATGTCGGGCGTGCCGAAGGAAATCGACGAGACCGCCTATATCGACGGCTATTCGTTCCCGCGCTTCTTCGTCAGGATCTTCATGCCGCTGATCGCGAGCGGCATCGGCGTCGCCTGTTTCTTCTGCTTCATGTTCTCGTGGGTGGAATTGTTGATCGCCCGCACGCTGACCACGACCGACGCCAAGCCGATCGCCGCCACCATGACGCGTACGGTTTCGGCCGCCGGCATGGACTGGGGCCTGCTCGCCGCCGCCGGTGTGCTGACGCTGATCCCCGGCGCGCTGGTCATCTGGTTCGTGCGCAACTACATCGCCAAGGGCTTTGCCCTGGGGAGGGTTTGATGGCGGAAGCGGTTATCAAAATCTCCGAACTGCGCGATTTCGCGAGCAGCTTGTTTGATCGTCTCGAAGCTCAAGGCGTCGACCATATCGACGTCAAGCAAAGTCAGTACTGGAAGGTCTATTTCGCTGACGCATTCAACCTCAGCCCTCCGAGCCTCGTGATGGGAGACGTCTACGACGATCTCAACGATTTGCGGGCAGAGGTTAAAGGCTCAAACAGCGATGCCATCGCATGGCACGCATTTATGCATCTCTCCGGCTTGATGAATTTTGTCGCTTACTCTGCCGAAAGCTGTGACTTTGTGAAGCGTACGGTGATGGAGAAGCACTGATGAATTTCGACCTTACCTGGATGGCATGGACCTGGCCGACGGCGGCCTTTTTCGGGACAATCTTTCTGCTGCTGTGCGGCATGGCGGCGTGGGAATATGCCTCGCCGGGCGGCAATCCGCGCATCGGCCTCCTGCGCTTCGAGACGACGCGTGGCGACCGTCTTTTCCTGTCGCTGCTTGGCAGCGCCTTTATCCATCTCGCTTGGTTGGGTCTTGTCGGACCCAACCTGTGGTGGGCTCTCGCTCTCTCCGTGGTCTACGCCGTTGGCGTGTTCCGCTACGTATAGAGGGGGAAACTGTTGGAGCGACCGCGTGCCGGCGGCCGCTCCAGATCGCACTTGAAACCTTAAAACAGTGGAGGAAACACAATGCGACGGCAATTTTTAACATCAACGACTGCGCTTGTCCTATTGCTCGGGGTTGGCAACGCCTATGCCGGTATGGACGAGGCGAAAGCCTTCCTGGACAAGGAAATCGGTCCGCTTTCGACGCTCGACCGCGCCGGCCAGGAAGCCGAAATGCAGTGGTTCATCGATGCCGCGAAGCCTTTCGCCGGCATGGACATCAAGGTCGTTTCGGAAACCATCGCCACGCACCAGTATGAATCGCAAGTGCTGGCGCCGGCCTTTACCGCCATCACCGGCATCAAGATCACGCATGACGTCATCCAGGAAGGCGACGTCGTCGAGAAGATCCAGACCCAGATGCAGACCGGCCAGAACCTTTATGACGGCTGGGTCAACGATTCCGACCTTATCGGCACCCACTGGCGTTACCAGCAGGTGCGCAACCTGACCGACTGGATGGCGGGCGACGGCAAGGACGTCACCAATCCGAACCTCGACCTGAAGGACTTCATCGGCACCTCGTTCACGACCGCGCCCGATAAGAAGCTCTACCAGCTTCCCGACCAGCAGTTCGCCAACCTCTACTGGTTCCGGTACGACTGGTTCAACGACGAGAAGAACAAGGCCGACTTCAAGGCCAAGTACGGCTACGACCTCGGCGTTCCCGTCAACTGGTCTGCCTATGAGGACATCGCCGAGTTCTTCACCGGCCGCGAGATCGACGGCAAGAAGGTCTATGGCCACATGGACTACGGCAAGAAGGATCCGTCGCTCGGTTGGCGGTTCACTGACGCCTGGTTGTCCATGGCCGGCAACGGCGACAAAGGCCTCCCGAACGGTCTGCCTGTCGACGAATGGGGCATCAAGGTCGACGAGAATTCGCGACCGGTCGGCTCCTGCACGGCGCGCGGCGGCGATACCAATGGTCCGGCTGCCGTCTATTCGATCCAGAAGTACCTCGACTGGCTGAAGGCCTACGCACCGGCCGAAGCCCAGGGCATGACCTTCTCCGAATCCGGCCCGGTTCCGGCTCAGGGCGCGGTCGCGCAGCAGATCTTCTGGTACACCGCCTTCACCGCCTCGATGGTCGATGCCGGCGCAAAGGCAGTGCTGAACGACGACGGCACGCCGAAATGGCGCATGGCACCGTCGCCGCATGGCGTCTACTGGAAGGACGGCATGAAGCTCGGCTATCAGGACGTGGGTTCCTGGACGCTGATGAAGTCGACGCCGACCGACCGCGCCAAGGCCGCCTGGCTTTACGCGCAGTTCGTCACCTCGAAGACCGTCGACGTGAAGAAGAGCCATGTCGGCTTGACCTTCATCCGCGAGAGCACGATCCACGACAAGAGCTTCACCGAGCGCGCTCCGAAGCTCGGCGGCCTGATCGAGTTCTACCGCTCGCCGGCTCGCGTCCAGTGGTCGCCGACCGGCACCAACGTGCCTGATTATCCGAAGCTGGCACAGCTCTGGTGGCAGGCGATCGGCGATGCATCGTCGGGCGCCAAGACGGCGCAGGAGGCGATGGACTCGCTCTGCAGCGAGCAGGAAAAGGTGATGAGCCGTATCGAGAAGTCGGGCGTCCAGGGCGATATCGGCCCGAAGATGGCCGAAGAGCATGACCTCGCCTATTGGAACGCCGACGCGGTCAAGAAGGGCAATCTCGCTCCTCAGCTCAAGATCGAGAACGAGAAGGAAAAGCCGATCACCATCAACTACGACGAACTGGTGAAGAGCTGGCAGAAGTAGCATTGTCTATGCGGGCGTTCGCGCGCCCGTGTGAAATTAGGGGAGGCGGCTCGTTGCCGTCTCCCCTCTTTGTATCGAGGCGGAGGGCGCTGGAATGAGCGGTTTTGTGCTGGCAATCGACCAGGGAACGACTTCGACACGGGCGATCCTGTTCGATGACCAGATGAAGGTCGTCGGCAGCGGGCAGAAGGAATTCACGCAGCATTATCCGGCCTCCGGCTGGGTCGAGCATGATCCTGAGGAGATCTGGGCGAGTGTGGTGGCGACGGTGAAGGCGGCGCTGAAGAAGGCCGGCCGGAATGCTCCCGAAGTGGCTGCGCTCGGCATCACCAACCAGCGCGAAACCGTCGTCATCTGGGAGAGGGCGACTGGCAAGCCGATCCACAACGCCATCGTCTGGCAGGACCGGCGCACCGCGCCGCTGTGCCAGAAATTGAAAAAGCATGGCCTGGAGAAGAAATTCACCCGCAAGACCGGCCTGCTGCTCGATCCCTATTTCTCCGGCACCAAGATCGCCTGGATGCTCGACAAGGTGAAGGGCGCCAGAAAGCGCGCCGAGCAGGGCGAATTGCTGGCCGGCACAATCGACAGTTTTCTGATCTGGCGGCTGACCGGCGGCGAGGTCCACGCCACCGATGCCACCAATGCTTCGCGCACGCTGCTCTACAACATCGCTGAGAATGCCTGGGATGAGGAGCTGCTGGCCATTCTGAACATCCCGGCCAAAATGCTTCCCGAGGTAAAGGACTGCGCCGATGATTATGGAATCACGGAGAAAAATCTCTTCGGCGCCGCGATAAGAATCCTCGGCGTTGCCGGTGACCAGCATGCGGCGACCATCGGCCAGGCCTGTTTCGAACCGGGCATGATGAAATCCACCTATGGCACCGGCTGTTTTGCGCTGCTCAACACCGGTAGTGACCTGGTGCGCTCGAAAAACCGGCTTTTGACCACCATCGCCTACCGGCTGAACGGCAAGACCACCTATGCGCTGGAAGGCTCGATCTTCATTGCCGGTGCTGCCGTGCAGTGGCTGCGCGACGGCATCAAGGTGATCGGCAAGGCCGAGCACAGCGGCAAACTGGCAGCCGAAGCCGATCCGACGCAGAATGTCTATCTGGTGCCGGCTTTCGTCGGCCTCGGCGCACCGCATTGGGACGCCGATGCACGTGGCGCCATTTTCGGCCTGACCCGCAATTCCGGTCCGGCGGAGTTCGCCCGCGCCGCTCTGGAGGCCGTCGCCTACCAGACGCGCGACCTGCTCGACGCCATGCGCAAGGACTGGAAGGGGGCTTCGGCCAAGACCGTGCTTCGGGTCGATGGCGGGATGGTAGCGTCCGACTGGACCATGCAGCGCCTCGCCGACATCCTCGATGCGCCGGTCGACCGCCCGACCATTCTGGAGACGACGGCGCTGGGTGCCGCATGGCTTGCCGGCTCGAAGGCAGGCGTGTGGCCGGATGCCAAGAAGTTTGCGAAAAGCTGGGCGCAGGAACGGAGGTTCCAGCCGGATATGGATATGTCGACTCGTTCAGCCAAGCTTGCGGGCTGGCGCGATGCTGTGCGCAGGACGCTGAGTGTGTAATAAACGGCCATCAGTGGTCGGTGATGGGGCGGGCTGACCGAAAAGAAAGGCCCGCGCCACTTCTGGCACGGGTCTTCAATGGAGCGCTATCACTCCCACTCACTCAATCAGTAAGGCGAACGGCACTCACGGCGCGGGCCATAATTCGGCTGGAACGTGTTGTCCGAAGCACGGTAGCTGCGATAGTGATCGTAGCACCACTGCACATGCGAATTGCCCTCATAGACGCGATTGCGTTCGTTGTTGATGATGGCGCCGGTGATCAGCGCGCCGGTAGCGAAGGCCGCGAGCGGGAACCAATAATCGCCGTGGCGGCGATAGCCGGGGCGATATTCGCGATAGCCGCGATGGCCGTTCCAATAGATCACGCGATTGCGGGAAAAATTGCGGTCACGCGAAAAGCTGCGATTGTAGCGGTTCTTGCGCCACTCCTGGTACTGGACTGTCTGCACATCCGGCACCGCGACCTGGGATTGCGGCACATAGTTCGGTTGGGCGTTGACGGGCACCGCCTCCGCCGTAACGAATGTGGCCGAGAGCGTGGCTGCCAGCATACCCACTGTGATTCTGTTCATTGCTCTTCTCCTCGAGGGTTAGCGGACGTCCCCGTGCTGGGAAAACGAGTGGCCTATGCAATTGTTCCCGGGACAGGATGCCGCTGCGGGCAAAACGGCTGAGCTCCTTAGTTGCTCTCTCCGCTGATGCGGCGAGAGAGTGCCCCGACGGGGCGAAGCCATGTTTACGAACCCTCTTTTTCCGGTTGACCGGTCGAGGCACTCTCCCTATGTTCCGCGCAATTTCGAGGGCGGCTTTTGAGCCCGCGGGAGCGCGTAGCTCAGCCGGTAGAGCAACTGACTTTTAATCAGTAGGTCATGGGTTCGAATCCCATCGCGCTCACCAAATCGATATTCCACCATAACGAGCGGGGAGACTTTCCCACGCGCACGGCAGCAGCATTACGGCTCCGATCGATCCGATGGCTGTTGCCATCGACCGGTTGCCGACTGGCACGAAGCGTCAGCGCTTCCAGAAATCGCGGTGCGGCTCGTGCAACTCGTCCTCGATTTCGGGGAAGGGGCCAAAGACCTCCATCTTTTTCTGGCCGGAGCCGAACACGGTGCGCGAGGAGAGGCTCATCGTCGGGTTCTCAGGGTGGTCCCCGGTCAGCGCAAGGATCTTGGTCTCATCGCACCCGTAGACCAACCGCCCGATATTCGCCCAATACATCGTACCAGCGCACATCGCGCACGGCTCAAAGGTCGAGACCAGCGTGCATTGCCACAGGAACTCCGGCTCGTAGGCCGCCGCGGCGCGCCGGGCGATCTCGGTCTCGGCATGGCGCACCGTGTCGAGATTGCCCTGCCGCATCAGTATGCGGTCGTCCGGCCCGACCAGCACGCAACCGAACGGATGATGCCCATGCGCCGCCGCCTCGCGCGCGACTTCATCGGCGGCGCGGAGGTGGGCGAGCATCTGATCGCGGGTCATGGCAAAATCCTGTCGCGCCGGCATCCACCCGATGAGCGGCTCTTCGAGCCGAGATTGCTGCCAAGGGACGCTCGTGGCAAGAGCTAACCGCCGCTTGAGACCTTTGCGCTGGGATATCGGACCTTTGCCCTACAATCGCCGGCCGGTCTTGGCATCGAACAGGTGAGCACAGGCGCGGTCGATCTCGATGCGCACCGGCTCGCCCTGCTTGAGCGCAAGCCGTTCGCGGAAAAGGCAGGAGATCTCTTCGCCCCCACAATCCACCTTGGCGAAGATTTCCGACCCCGTCGCTTCCAGGAGCGTAACCTTGCCATCGATGCCTTGGGCGGTCGCACGAATATGTTCCGGGCGGATGCCATAGACGAGGTCGTTCCCCGAAGCATGCGCGGGGTGGATGCCTTCCGGCAGTGGCAGGACCAGCCCGCCGGTGCTGCGGAACACGCCTTCCTCGATACGGCCGGCAATGAAGTTCATGGCGGGCGAGCCGATGAAGCCGGCAACGAAGAGATTGGCAGGGCGGTCGTAAAGGTCGAGCGGCGCGCCGATCTGCTCGACGAGGCCGTCGTGCAGCACGACTATCTTGTCGGCCATGGTCATGGCCTCGATCTGGTCGTGCGTGACATAGATCGTCGTGGTGCCCAGTCGCTGGTGCAGCGCCTTGATCTCGCCGCGCATCTGGACGCGCAATTTGGCGTCGAGATTGGAGAGCGGCTCGTCGAACAGGAAGACTTGCGGGTCGCGCACGATCGCGCGGCCCATGGCTACGCGTTGGCGCTGGCCGCCGGAAAGCTGGCGCGGGTAGCGGTCGAGCAGCTTGTCGAGGCCCAGAATGCTGGCGGCCCTGCCGACGCGGCTGGCGGTATCGGCCGGATCGGCTTTCTTGATCTTCAGGGCAAAGCCCATATTGTCGGCCACCGTCATATGCGGATAGAGCGCGTAGTTCTGGAACACCATGGCGATGTTCCTGTCCCGCGCACGCAGATTGTTGACGATGCGATCGCCAATGGCGATCCTGCCGCCCGAAATCGTTTCAAGTCCGGCAATCATGCGCAGCAGCGTCGACTTTCCGCAGCCCGACGGACCGACCAGGATGACGAACTCGCCATCGGCGATATCGACGCTGACATCGTGAATGATCTTGGCCGTTCCGAAGGCCTTCTGCACGTTGTTGATTGTCACCGAAGCCATTGGGTTTCCTCGAAAAAAATTGGATGTAGGGTAGCGCTCAGCCGCCCTTGACGGCGCCGGCGGTCAGTCCGGCGACAATCTGCCTTTGTGCGAACATGGTCAGCACCAGCACCGGCAGCGTCACCACAAGTGCGGCGGCGGCGAGCGGACCCCAGCTGACTTGCTCGTAGGACAGCATGTTGTAGACGGCGACCGGCAGCGTGCGCGTTTCGCGGCTGGCGAGCACCACGCCGAAAACGAAATTGTTCCATGAGAAGATGACGGACAGGATGAAGGCAACCACGATGCCCGGCTTGGCGATGGGCAAGGCGACCAGCCGGAACACCTGCCAGGAGCTGGCGCCGTCGATGTTGGCCGCTTCCTCCAGTTCCATCGGCGTGGTCTCGAAATAGCCGATCATCACCCAGACGACGATCGGCACGGTCACCACCAGATGGATGATGATCTGCGGCCATAGCGTGCCGAGAATGCCGACCCATTGGAACAGCAGGAAAAGCGGGATGAGATAGGAAAGCCCCGGCGTCATGCGGGCGATCATGATGACGACCGCCGACCGCTCGGCCTTGAGCCGTGCGATGCCATAGCCGGCCGGCACGCCGATCAGCAGTGCCAGCAGTGTCGCCGTGCCGGTCACCAGAACCGAATTCCAGAGATAGAGCAGGAAGTTGTTCTCCTCGAACACCTTTGCATAGTTCGACCAGGCGAGATGTTCGGGGATCAGGATCGGCGGATAGGCGCCGTTGTCGATCTCGAATTTCAGCGACAGCGAGATCATCCAGAGGAAGAACAGGATCGCCGGCGAGACGAAGACCAGGGCCGCGAAAAACAGCCCGACCTGATTGAGCAGCCGTGAACTCATCTATTTGCCCTCCACGCCGATCCACTGGGAGCGCTGGCGCAACATCAAGAGGATGAAGGACAAGGCGACGATGACGATGAAGAACACTACGGCCATGGCCGAGCCATAGCCGATGTCGTAGTAGGAGAAGGCGGTGTTGTAGAGATAGATGTTGATGGTCTCCGAGGCCGTACCGGGTCCGCCCTGGGTCATCGCGTAGATGATGTCGAAGCTCTTCAGCGCATCGATGGTGCGGATGATCACCGCGATCATCAGGAACGGCGCGATCATCGGCAGAGTGAGATAGCGGAATTGCTGCCAGGCATTGGCGCCGTCGATCTCGGCGCTCTCGAATGGCTCGCGCGGCACGGACGCCAGGCCGCCCAGCACGATCAGCATCACCAGCGGTGTCCATTGCCAGGTCTCGACCGCGACCAGCGAGGGGATGACCGTGTTGGCGTTGAATATCCATTCCTGCGCCGGGATGCCGACCAGCGACAGCAGGTAGTTGAGAACACCGAGCTGAGGATGGAACATCATCGTCCAGACCAGCGCCACGGCAACGGGCGTTGCCATCATCGGCATCACGAAGACACCACGCAACAGGCCGCGCAGCGGAAACCTGGTGTCGAAGATCAGGGCGGCGACAGTGCCGAGCAACATCGGCGCGGCAACCGAAAGGAAGGTGTAGCTCAAGGTGTGGAGCAGCGATTCCCAGAAGCGTTGGTCGACCGCCAGCCGAAAATAGTTTTCCATCCCGGCAAAGCTTCGCGACTGGCCGAGCGTCCAGCGGTTGACGCTCATCCACAGCGTAAAGGCCCAGGGAAAGACGATCACTGCGCCGACGACGACGAGCGCCGGAATGACGAAAGGCCAGTAGTTGGGAGCCAGCCGGATCGTCTGGCTCCCTTCGATGGCTTGCGTCGTCACCCCGGTGCGTTCTGGGGCGGTGGCGGACATCAGCCTTGCTCGCTCCTGTCGAGAACCGGCTGGAACTGTTCGGTAGCCTTCTTCAGCTCCTCCGCCGGATCGGCGCCGGCAATCAAATTGGTCAGTGCCACGCCATAGATGTCGCGGAACTCGGTGACCGGGATGATGACCGGCAGCGACAGCCGGCTGACATTACCGGAGCCGACCACCGCATCGAGCCAACTCGCCGGCATGGTGACGCCTTCGCGCACTTTTGGATCTTCAAGCACCGACTTGCGGAACGGGACGCCGGCGCCTGCCTGCAGCAGGCGCGCACCCATGACCGGCGACACTGCCCACTGGCAGAACAGATAGGCGGCCTCCTTCTTCTCGCTGGCGGCCGTCACGCCGATGCCGTCGCCGAACGTGCCCGAGGCGTGCGCCTTGGGGCCCTTGGGCATAACACCATAGCCGACCTTGCCGACCACCCGCGATTTTTCAGGATTTTCCATCGGCGGGGCAAAGCCCACACCGTCGAACCACATGCCGATCTTGCCTTGCAGGAAGGCGGACTGCGCTTCGGCCCAGTTGAAGCCGGTGACGCCTGGAGGCGCGGATTTGGTCATCAGCCTCTGGTATAGGCTGGCGGCCTCGATCGCCTCGGGCGACGTCGTGCGCAGCTTGCCCTGACCATCGAGTGGCGTCATGTCGTAGCCGAGCATCAGTGACGTCCACACTGGCGTGTTGGCGTTCTTGATGCCTCGGGCGACGAAACCGTAGGTGTTGTTCGACGCGTCGGTCAGCGCCTCGGCGGCGGCCACCAGTTGCTCGAAGGTTTCGGGATATTTGAGGCCCTTGGCCTCGAAAAGCTCCTTGTTCCAGTAGACGATCCAATAGTCGACCGAGAAAGGCAGCGAGCGCAGCACGCCCTGGCTGTCCTTGGCGAACAGCATGCCGGCATCGGCGAAATCACTTTCGACCAGGCCGGGGTCGGTCAGGGCGGGGTCAGTGAGATAGCCTGATATGTCGGCCAGCCAGCCGCCCTTTTCGAATTGTCGCTTCTGCACATGGTAGCTCAGATGCACGACGTCGAAGCTCGGCTTGCCGGAGCTCAGTTCGATCACCGTCTTCTGGCGCTGCTGCTGTTCGGGCGTCGCCTCGGCATTGACCTTGATGCCGGTCAACTCCTCGAACTCGGCGAGATATTTTATGAGGGTGTCGCTGCGCGGGCTTTTGACCAGATTGACGTCGAGCGTCGTGCCGGCAAAGCGCTTCCAGTCGACGGCGGCGGCAAAGCTTGGGCGGACGCCCGCAAGCCCGGCGGCAGCGAGTGCCGCGGTTCCTTGCAAGAGTTGCCTCCTGGTTGGGTTGAACAGATTGGACGACATTTCTTCCTCCCGGTTGCTGTCGTTGTCGATTGCGCCGCGACCGCGGCGCGGCTCATGGTTCCTCAGATTTGCAGCGCCAGCCGGCGCGCGTTGTCGATGTGCAGGCTGATCGCCTCGACCGCCTTTTGCGGGTCGCGGCTCTCCATGGCTTCGATGACCGCGAGGTGCTCGCGCATGACCGGCACGACGCGCCCGTCGATGCGGAAGCGCTCCTGATGGATCAGCCGGATCTTCACCGAGTTGACCAGATAGGCCTTGGCGATGATCTCGTTGCCCAGCGCATCGATGAAAGTGTCGTGCATCGCCCAGTCGATCTTTTGGGCCTTCGCTTCCATTTCCGGTGTCGGGGTCTGCGAAAGGGCTTGCGCCAGCATCTCCTCATGTTCGCGTCGCAGGCGGGCAAGTTCCTCGTCGGGGGCGCTGGTGGTGAACAGCGCCACCGCTTCGCGCTCCATGAACAGTCGGAACTGAAAAGCCTCGCGGATCAGACTGATGTCGATATGGGCGATCTGCATGCCGCGCTGCGGGATCGTCGTCAGAAGCCCTTCGGCCTCGAGACGCGGCACGATCTCGCGAATGGCACCGAGCGGCAGGCCGGTGAAGGCAACCAGTTCGCGCTGCGACACGAATTGCCCCGGCAGCAGATCGCGGGCCAGCAAATGCCGCGTGAAGCTGGCATAGGCTTTTTCCCTAAGGGTGGTCGGTTCGCTGCCGTCTTCCATTTCAGCGCGCTTTCCTTTGCCGGTCAGGCTGATTCCCTGGCAAACAGACTGTCATAGGCGACGGCAAGCTGTTGGCGCCCCTGCGAAGCGATCGGCTCCAGCGGTGGGCGGACCGCCAGCCAGCGGTCGTCGCCGGTCTTGCGCGCCACCATGACCTTCACCGCCGGCGTGACCGGATATTTGAGCAATTCGAGCACGAAACGCTCGACGCGGGTATCATCGCGCCCGTCCTCGGCCATCGCGCGGATTTCGCCGGTGACGAAATTGGCCATGCCGGAGATGGCGCCTTGAGCACCAATTCGCACCGCTCGCGCCAGATGCCGTTCGTCACCGATTAGGATGACCAGATCGCCATGGGCGCTGAGCAGCGCCTCGCTGTAGGCCCAGTCGCCGCCGGAATCCTTGACCCCCGCGACGACATCCGGAAAGGCGGTGCGCAAGCGGCCGATCAGGCCAAGCGAGAGCTTCACCATCGTGACAGATGGGATGTTGTAGAGAAGCACGTCACGGGCGAGCGGACCGAGCGCGGCAAAAACAGTGGAAAACCAGCCGAAAAGGCCGTCCTCGCCGACATTCTTGAAATAGCTCGGCGGCGCAAGCAGAATGTTGCGGGCGCCGCGCTGCAAGGCATGCCGTGCCTGTTCGGCGGCGTCCTCGGCCGCATCGACCAGCACGCCGGCAACAAGCTGATGTGGCAAGATGCCGGCAGCCAGCATGGCTTCGGTCACCGACCGCCGCTCCGAGGCGCCCACCGATGCGCCTTCGCCGGTGGTGCCGAAAAGCGTCACGCTGGTGCACCCCTCCGCCAGGCAACGCCTGGCCTGGGCGATCATCGGCGCGATGGCGATCTGCCCGGAGGCATCAAAAGGCGTGGCGAGGGCGGCTGAAAGGCCAAAGCGTGATGTCACCGGGAAGTCTCCGAAAAGAAGTTCGCCAGCAGTGATAGCTCACTAACATGTTAGTTGTAAATCGGGTTGGTGCGTTTTTTCGAAGCTATCGCAGGGCACAGCGAGTTCACTTTCCGTGACATCGACATCTGTCGCTTCCAGAATGCGAACAGCATCGCTCCGAAGCAAGACGTCACCGATCCTCAGTTCATATGCCTCAGATCAGGTGTTCTCAGTTCAGACTGAAGAATCCCCGAACAGCAGCGAAACGTTGCCTCCTGCATGGCGCTCGAGGCGGCCGGCGAGGTCGAGTTCCAGCAGCACCATGAAGACCTGGGCCGGGTGCAGGGCGGTGTGGCGGATGATCTCGTCGATCGGCACTGGCGTCGGGCCGAGCGTCTCGACGACGCGGGCGCGATCGCTTTCGCCGGGCGGTGGCGTGACCGAGAAGTCGGGCGGTTCTTCGAACGGTGGCACGTCGGGCGCCCGCATGCCGGTCAGCGGGGCGATTGCCCGGGAAATGTCCGATGCCTCGGTGACCAGCGTGGCGCCATCCTTGAGCAGGCCGTTGGTGCCGGCGGCACGTGGATCGAGCGGCGAGCCGGGAACGGCGAAAACCAGCCGGCCCATTTCGCCGGCGAGCCTTGCACTGATCAACGATCCCGAACGTTGCGCTGCCTCGACAACCACCAGCCCAAGGGCCGCGCCCGCGACTAGGCGGTTGCGGCGCGGGAAATCCTGTGCGCGTGGCTGCCAGCCGAACGGCATTTCCGATATGACGGCGCCGCGCTCGGCAATTTCCTCGCACAAGCCGGCATTTTCGGGCGGGTAGGGCAGGTCGAGGCCTCCAGCCAAAACACCGATCGTGCCGGTCGCAAGACTGCCCTGATGCGCCGCCGTGTCGATGCCGCGCGCCAGGCCGGAGACGATTGCGTAGCCGTCGCGTCCGAGTTCCGCCGCCAGCATGCGGGCCATCTTGATGCCGGCCAGCGATGCGTTGCGGGCGCCCACGATGGCGACCCCCGGCAGCCGGAACACGGCGGCACTGCCTTTGACCGCCAGCAGCGGTGGCGGATGGTCCATGTTGCGCAAAAGCGGTGGGTAGTCTGTCTCACCGATGCCGACAAAGCGCGCGCCAGCCTTTCTGGCCGTTTCCAATTCGGCCTCGGCTTCGGCAATGGAAGGAATGCGGGCGATGCGTTTGGCGCCGCCTGAAATCATCAGCTCCGGCAGTATTTCGAGCGCCACTTCGGCCGAACCGAAGCGGTTGATCAGGTCGCGAAAAGAGGCGGGGCCGACATTCTGGGTGCGGATAAGCCGCAGCCAGCTCAGCCGCTGCCGGTCGCTGAGGCGCGGCCCGGCAGCCGGCTCGCTCACTCCCTGGCCCCGATCTTGCCCTCGTTGCCGGCAAGCAGGCGAGAAATGTTTTCCCGGTGCTTGATAAATACGATGATGCTCATCACCACGAACAGGGCAGCATTCTGCGGCGTGCTCAAGAGATAGAGGGCGATCGGCACGACGACGGCTGCCGTCAGCGCCGCCAGCGAGGAATATCGGAACAGGAATGCCATCACCAGCCAGACGATGGCGAAGATCAGCGCTACCTGCCAGGCAAGGGCGATCAGCACGCCGAGATAGGTGGCGACGCCCTTGCCGCCCTTGAAACCCAGCCATACCGGGAAGAGATGGCCCAGAAAGGCGCCAAGGCCTGCCCAGATCGCCAGTTCAGGCGAAAAATGGCCTGATATCAGCACGGCGGCCGTGCCCTTCAGCGCGTCGAGCAGCAGCGTCGCGGCGGCAAGGCCCTTGTTGCCGGTGCGCAGAACATTGGTGGCGCCGATGTTGCCGGAGCCGATCTTGCGCACATCGCCAAGGCCGGCCGCGCGGGTGAGCAGAAGTCCGAAAGGAATCGAACCGAGCAAATAGCCGAACACCAATGCCAGGAGCAGGCTGTAAGTCATTGTTTCCCCCGCATTTCCCCCAGTTTAGCCGGGTCAGGCGCGGTGCGCGGTGGCCAGCTCAGAACGAGAACACTGTGCGGCCCGCCACCAACGTTTGCAAGACCCTGCCTTGCATGCGTGCGCCTTCGAAACATGTGTTCTTCGAGCGCGAACGAATGCCGCTCTCGCTGACGATCCAGGGTTCGTCGAAATCGACAAGCGCAAGATCGGCGACAGCGCCCGGCTTCAGCGTGCCGCCAGGCAGTCCGAACAATCTCGCAGGGGCGGTGGACAAGGTTTCGACCAGCCTCAGCAACGGCACGTCGCCATTGTGGTAGAGCCGCAATGCGGCACCCAGCAGCGTTTCGAGCCCGATGGCACCGGCCGCCGCATCGGCGAAGGGCAGACGCTTGGTGTCTACATCCTGAGGATCATGCGAGGAGACGATGATGTCGATCGTGCCGTCCCTGACTGCCTCGATCATCGCCAGCCGGTCTTCCTCGGCGCGCAAGGGCGGCGTCAGGCGAAAGAAGGTGCGGTATTCGCCGACATCGTTTTCATTCAGCGACAGATTGTGGATCGCGACGCCTGATGTCACGGCAGCACCGTCGGCTTTCGCACGCGTCATGGCGTTTGCCGCCATCGCCGTCGAGATCTTTGCCGCATGGTACGAACCGCGCGTCAGCCGAGCCAGCGCAAGGTCGCGCTCCAGCGGGATGGATTCGGCTTCACGCGGAATGCCGGAGAGGCCGAGCCAGCTGGCGTAGAGGCCTTCATTCATCACGCCGGACGAGCCGAGGTCGGCGTCCTGCGTCTCATGCACGATGGTGGCGCCGAAGTCGCGTGCATAGGTCAGCGCTCGGCGCATCATCAGCGCGCTCGATATGGTGTGGCGGCCATCGGTGAAGGCGACGGCGCCGGCTTCGCGCAGCAGGCCGAACTCCGTCATTTCGCGCCCGTCGAGGCCCTTGGTGATTGCCGCCGCCGGAAAGACGTTGACGCTTGCCGTCTCCTTGGCGGTCCGCAGCACGAACTCGACCAGCGCCACATTGTCGATCACCGGATCGGTGTCGGGCATCATGACGATAGAGGTGACGCCGCCGGCTGCCGCCGCGACACTTGCCGACGCAATGGTCTCGCGATGCTCGCCGCCTGGTTCGCCGATGAAGACGCGGCCGTCGATCAGGCCTGGAATGATCGCCTTGCCGGCGCAGTCGACGACGATAGCGCCCTCGGGCGTGCCCTGGTTCAGCGCCGCCTTGCCGGCGGCGACGATCTTGCGGCCGTCGACGATGACGGTGCCGACTTCGTCGAGGCCGCGCGAGGGGTCGACGATGCGGGCGCGCTCAAAGACCCTTGTGCTCATGCGACACGGCCCTCTTGATTGCGACGGGGGTCGAGCAAGGCTTCCATCACGGCCATACGCACGGCAACGCCCATCTCGACCTGTTCCTGGATGACGCTCTGCGGACCGTCGGCGATTTCCGAGGCGATCTCGACGCCGCGGTTCATCGGACCGGGGTGCATCACCAGCGCGTCGTCCTTGGCAGCCTTCAACTTCTCGGCATCGAGACCGAAATAGCGGAAATATTCACGCACCGAAGGCACGAAGGAGCCCTCCATGCGCTCGCGCTGCAAGCGCAGCATCATCACCACGTCGGCGCCCTTGAGGCCGTCGGCCATCGAGCGGGTGACGATGACGCCCATCTTCTCGATGCCGGCGGGCAGCAGCGTCGACGGTGCGACGACGCGCACCTGGGCGCCAAGCGCGTTGAGCAGCATGATGTTCGAGCGCGCCACGCGCGAGTGCAGGATGTCCCCGCAGATCGCCACGATCAGCTTCGACAGCGGGCCTTTGGCGCGGCGGATGGTCAGTGCGTCGAGCAGTGCCTGTGTCGGGTGCTCATGCGCGCCGTCGCCGGCATTGACGACGGAGCAACCGACCTTCTGCGCCAGAAGGGCGGCAGCGCCGGCCGATTGGTGGCGGATGATCAGGATGTCGGGGCGCATGGCGTTCAGCGTCATCGCCGTGTCGATCAGCGTCTCGCCCTTCTTCACCGAGGAGCTCGCCACCGACATGTTCATGACATCGGCGCCGAGCCGCTTTCCGGCCAGCTCGAACGACGACTGCGTACGCGTCGACGCTTCATAGAACAGGTTGATCTGGGTGCGGCCGCGCAGCGTCGAGGTTTTTTTCTCGGACTGCCGCGAGATCGCGACCGCGCGGTCCGCGCGGTCGAGCAATAGCTCTATGTCGGCGGGGGAAAGATCGCGGATGCCCAGAAGATGGCGGTGAGGGTAGGGTGGCAGGGACGAGGCGTCGGTCATCTCAAGGCGCTGCTATAGGGTGGAGATTTTGCGGCTGCAAGCGCCAGCTTTGGATTGGAGCCGTTCTCCTCAATTTTTTCGTGTAGATGGCCGATTAAATCGGCCGGTATTTTCATCGCGCGCGCTGCATAGCTTGGGCTATATCTAGCCGACGGCTTCGGATTCGTGGCTTTCTGACGACAAGGGCCTTTCTGCCGATAGAAGGATTGGGCGTGACCGACGACGTGACGAACCAGCCGCCGCCGCTGACGGGCGGCAACGCCTGGCGGGGCGATCCGTTGCTGATCCAGCTCGCGGAGCGTTTTTCCGATCCGGTGCGCAAGGATCTCGACGGGCTCGGCCGTTTCGTGCTGACGCAAGAGGCGCAGGAACTGGCCCGGCTCGCCAATGTCGAGACGCCGAAGCTCAGGACGCATGACCGCCAGGGACGGCGCATCGATGTGGTCGAGTTCCATCCCGCATATCACGCCTTGATGCGCCGCTCGGTGGCCAACGGGCTGCATTCCTCCGTCTGGGAAAACGGCGACGCCGAGATCGGCCGCCGCCATCAGGTCCGTGCCGCCCGGTTCTATCTGACGGCGGAGCTCGAGACCGGGCATCTCTGCCCCATCACCATGACCAACGCTTCGCTGGCGGCTTTGATGGCCAGCCCAAAACTATTTCGCGAATGGGCGCCGCGCGTGACGACGCGCAAATACGACCACAGCCAAAAGCCGCCGGTCGAGAAGACCGGGCTGACACTCGGCATGGGCATGACCGAGAAACAGGGCGGCACCGATGTGCGCGCCAATGTGACAAGGGCGGAACGTGCCGGCAGCGGGTTTTATCGCCTGAACGGGCACAAATGGTTCATGTCGGCGCCGATGTCCGACGCGTTCCTTGTGCTGGCGCAGGCGCCGGAGGGATTGTCGTGCTTTCTGGTACCGCGCGTTCTCGGTGACGGGTCGGGCAACGGCTTCCGTTTTCAGCGGCTGAAGGACAAGCTCGGCAACCGTTCCAACGCGTCCTCCGAAGTGGAATTCGTCAACGCCATCGGCGAGATGGTCGGCGAACCCGGTGCCGGCGTGAAGACGATCATGGACATGGTCACCCTAACCCGGCTGGATTGTGCCATCGCGTCCTCGGCGATCATGCGTGCGGGCCTCGCCGAGGCCGTTCATCACGCGCGCCACCGACAGGTGTTCGGCTCGACACTGATCGAGCAACCCTTGATGCAGCGCGTGCTGGCCGATATGGCGCTCGATGTGGCGGCAGCAACCGCGCTGTCGTTCCGGCTGGCGCGGTCCTTCGACGAGGCGGCGAGCGATCGCGGTGAAGCGGCCTTTGCCCGCGCCATGACGCCCGTCGTCAAATACTGGGTCTGCAAGATCGCGCCGCCGCTGCTTTACGAGGCGATGGAGTGTCTCGGCGGCAATGGCTATGTCGAGGAGGCGCCGCTCGCCCGCTATTATCGCGAAGCCCCGGTCAACGCGATCTGGGAAGGCTCGGGCAATGTCATGGCGCTCGACGTCCTGCGCGTGCTTGGCCGTGCGCCTGGCCTGTTCGAGGATGTGCTGGCCGGCATCGACCGCGATCTCGGCGCTGGCGGACGCGGCACGATCGGCGTGCTGAAGGCGGCGATGCAGGTTGCGTCAACCGATGAGGGCTCGGCCCGTCTGCTCACCGAACAACTGGCGCTGTCGGCTGCGGCAGCGGAGTTGCGCCGTCTCGGGGCAGGGCGGATCGCAGATGCTTTCGTCGAGACGCGTTTGGCCGGCCAATGGCGCAATACCTATGGCATGCTCGATTCGCGCCACGATGCGCGCATGATCATCGATACCCTCTATCCGCCGGTGAATTGAGCGGCGAACCTCGCAAGAACCGGCGTTTGATGCGTCGGCGGGCATTCCCATGCGCATGGCTAATCGCCATTAACCTTAACAAATGGTTTCCGTTGCGGTGTCGAGCGGCAGGGCCCACTGTCCCGGCGAAAGCAGGGAATGGTTCAAATTTGGCCGCTCCTTGCTTTGCGAAGCGGGAACGGCGATGCGACACGTACTGACCTCTTTTCTGGCCTTGCACTGGGCGATCGTTTTCGCCCTGCTCGCACTTATCTGCATCGACGGAAGCCGTGGTGTGGTGACGGCTCTCGGCGTGTTGGGAGCCACAATCGAGGACAGCCGCTTCATCGACCTCGACAAATTTGTCGTCGTGGCGCCGCTCGCGACCGCATTGCTCGTCGTGGCGGTGCTGTTTTTCTGGACCTTTGTCGAAACCCTGATCAACGACGCTACCAGCCAGGGCGTCGACAGCGTTGCACGCATCGCCTTCATCTGCGCGTCCGGCGTGTTGTCGCTGATCGTGGTCGGTGGCGCCGCGCAAGGCATCAACGGGCTGTTCATGGTTGTCGCCGTGCAGTTGGCCGCACTTCAGGCGTCTTATGTCGCCATGCTTGCCGAGCGGCGGTCCGCGGTTGCGGCAGTTGCTTCGGGCGAGGGCGAGGTTCGCGCCGTCGCGCGTGGCATGGCAAAGGCCGCGGCCCACAATTCGCTGCTTTCACTCATATCGGGCCGAACAGGCTCTAATTCCGGGGGAGACCGCTGATGCGTTACATCTTCGCATCCTGGGCGGCCCCCATGGCGATTTTCTGGGGCTGGTTCTATCTGTCGGCCAATGACATCAATTTTGGCTACACGATGCTCAGCCGACAGATGCACGACATCTTCTTCCAGCTCTATGGTCAGATGCTCGGCATCGATCCGGCGACCATCCCCGATATGGTGGCAAAGGCCTGCGTCTTCGACGGGTTTCTGCTGATGGCGTTGTGGGCGTTCCGCCGCCGTCGCGAGATCACAGGCTGGGTCAGCCGGCGTTGGGCGGGTCCGGGTCCGTTCGAGCGGATGCGTGGAGCGATTGAAGCCGGTCCAAAACTCCCTGCAGAATAAACGCGGCTGCCGCCGAATCGATCTTGCCGGCGCGTTTGCGGCGCGAGAAGTCCATCTCGATCAGCGTTCTTTCGGCCGCGACCGTCGATAGCCTTTCATCCCAGAGCACGAAGGGCAGGTCGCTGATCTGCGCCATGTTGCGAACGAAGGCACGCGATTTCTGCGCGCGCGGCCCTTCTGAACCGTCCATGTTGATCGGCAGCCCGATCACCACCGCGCCGGCGTTCTCCTTTTGCAGCAAGGCGAGCAGCACCGCCGCATCGAGCGAGAATTTCCTTCGCATGATGACTGGTCGCGGATGGGCGAAGGAAAACCCCTGGTCCGACACCGCGACGCCAATCGTCTTATCGCCGAGGTCGATCCCGGCCAGCGTCTTGCCTCCGGTTAACCGCGCCGGCAATTCCTCGATCGTGATAATGCCCACCGGCGTCCTTCACCTTCACCGCTATGTGTTCTCTCAAACGCACAACGGACACTGTAACCCTTTGATCTCCGGTCTATCGGCGTTCTATCCTTTGGCAAGCCAAAAATCGAGGAGTGCGTTCCATGAAACTGACCTGGTATGGCCACTCGGCCTTTCGCATTGAAACCGCTGACGCCAAGATCCTCATCGATCCCTACCTGATCGGCAATCCGTCCTGGACGGGCGGCTGGGAAGGGCCCGCCGAGGGCGTCACGCATGTGCTGCTGACGCATGGACACAGCGACCACATCAGCGGCGCGCTGGAAGTGCTTGGCAAAAGCGGTGCCCAACTGGTCGCGAATTTCGAGATCTGCATGTACCTGGTCGGCAAGGGCGTCAGCGACAAGAAGATCAACCCCGGCAACATCGGCGGCACCGTCGATTGCGGCAGCTTCACCACCACGTTCGTCCAGGCGCTGCATTCCTCCTCGTTTGGCGAAGAGGGTGGTAAGAACGTCTATCTCGGCAATCCCGGTGGTCTCGTCCTGCACTTCCCGGAAGACAAAACGCTCTACCACATGGGCGACACCGACATCTTCTCCGACATGGCGCTGATCAACGAATTGCACGAGCCGAAGATCGGCATCGTGCCGATCGGCGACCGCTTCACCATGGGTGGCGCGGTGGCGGCACTTGCCTGCCGCCGGTTCTTCAAGTTCGAGACCGTGGTTCCCTGTCACTTCGGCACATTTCCGATGATCGATCCGACCGCCGATAAGTTCGAGGCCGGCCTGGAAGGATCCGGTGTGACGGTGGCATTGCCTGACATCGGAGAGACGATTACGATTTAGAAGTAGCCAAGGCGGAATAAATCGGTGTTGGGGCGATCTCTTTACGTGTCCATGTTTGTCGCGGCGTCGCCCGCGCTCGCCGCGGATGATTTCATCGAGGGCGTCTACCTTCAATCCGAGGAGCTTTGCAAACAGGCCAAAAAGGACACGCTGCAAACGCTTGTCGAGGCGGGGAACATCGTGCTTTCGGCGCTCGGCCTGCAAGGGGTCGAATACAATTGCGAGTTTATGCAGATCAGCAAGGCGACGGCCTCGCCAAGCTGGGCGGTGACGGCAATCTGCCAGGAGCCGGGCTATGTCTTTCCGGATGTCCTCTCGGTGACGCAAATCAACTCGAAGCAGGTCGATCTCGTGTCGGTTCGGCCCACCGATAGCGAAAGCGAGGCAAGCGGCAACAGCGGCAGCTACTATCTGTGCGAGGGCGTTGCCCTGCCGTAGACAGCACCTTGCCCTTGGACCGATGGCCGAGAGCCGGGCCGCCACCACGGTCCGGTCTGCCGCATGATGCATGTTGCGCACCGCGCGCGGCGCCGCTATAGCCCGAACTGGTTTTCCCCGAGGCAAAAACATGTCCGTCGATCTGCAAACAGTGAAGCGCGTCGCGCATCTCGCCCGCATCGCGGTGAATGAAGAAGATGCCGAGCGCATGACTGGCGAGCTGAACGCCATCCTCGGCTTCGTCGAGCAGCTGAACGAGGTCGATGTTTCCGGCGTCGAGCCGATGACCTCGGTGACCCCGATGGAGATGAAGAAGCGCCAGGACGTTGTCACCGACGGCAGCAAGGCGACCGATATTGTCGCCAACGCGCCGGCGACCGACGAGAATTTCTTCCTCGTTCCGAAGGTCGTGGAGTAGCGGGCCGATGGCAATCGAGATCGCCATCGAGACGCCGCTGCAGGACGACGTGCGCGGCCTGGTCCAGGAACTCAACGAAACCTTGCTCGAATTGACGCCGCCGGAGCACTGCTACCACCTGACGGTCGAGCAGATGGCCGGCGACGACACGACCGTTTTCATCGCCCGCGAGGATGGTCTCGCTGTTGGCTGCGGCGCGCTGAAGCGCCATGACGGCGCCATCGGCGAGGTCAAGCGCATGTTCACGCGGCCTTCGCATCGCGGCCGCAAGATCGGCGCCAGGATCGTCGAGCGGGTCGAGGCGCTGGCGCGCAATGAGGGACTGACGCGCCTGGTGCTGGAGACGGGCGATCGCCATCCCGCCGCGTGGACCGTCTACGAACGTGCCGGGTTTTCGCGCTGCGGCCCGGTACTGGATTATCCCGATTCCAAGTGGTCGGTTTTTTACGAAAAGAGCCTTTGATGAGCGACCTGACCCAGCTGACGATTTCGCAAGCCCGCGCCAAGCTGCGCGGCAAGGAGATCACCGCGACCGAGATCACCGAGGCCTATCTGTCGGCCATCGATCGCGCCAATCCGGCCCTCAATGCCTACGTCGCGGTGACCGGCGACAAGGCGCGCGACATGGCCAAGGCCTCCGACGCAAAACTGGCGAAGGGCGAGGGCGGTGCGCTGGAAGGCATCCCGCTCGGCATCAAGGACCTGTTCGGCACCGAAGGCGTCCATACCCAGGCCTGCAGCCATGTGCTCGACGGTTTCAAGCCGCGCTATGAATCGACCGTCACCGCCAATCTGTGGGCCGACGGCGCGGTCATGCTGGGCAAGCTCAACATGGACGAATTCGCCATGGGCTCGTCCAACGAGACGTCATATTACGGGCCGGTCATCAACCCGTGGCGGCGCTCGCGCCTCGACACTGTGGTGATGCCGACGACGCATCAGGGCGACGGCGGCTTCGTCTCGGCCGGCGGCACAAGGACCGCGCGCAGCCTGGACAATGCGCAGCTGGTGCCGGGCGGTTCTTCCGGCGGCTCGGCGACCGCGGTCTCGGCCTTCCTGTGCGCCGGCGCCACGGCGACGGATACTGGCGGCTCGATCCGCCAGCCGGCCGCCTTCACCGGCACCGTCGGCATCAAGCCGACCTATGGCCGCTGCTCGCGCTGGGGCATCGTCGCCTTCGCCTCGTCGCTCGACCAAGCCGGACCGATCGCCCGCGACGTGCGCGACGCCGCGATCCTGTTGAAGTCGATGGCGTCCGTCGATCCGAAGGACACGACATCGGTCGACCGGCCCGTCCCAGACTATGAGGCGGTGATCGGCAAGCCGATCAAGGGCATGAAGGTCGGCATTCCCCGGGAATACCGCGTCGATGGCATGCCCGAAGAGATCGAGGCGCTGTGGCAAAAGGGCATTGCCTGGCTGAAGGAGGCCGGCGCAGAGATCGTCGATATTTCCCTGCCGCACACCAAATACGCGCTGCCGGCCTACTATATCGTGGCCCCCGCCGAGGCTTCGTCCAACCTCGCCCGCTATGATGGCGTCCGCTACGGGTTGCGCGTGCCGGGCAAGGATATCGTCGACATGTATGAGAAGACCCGCGCCGCCGGCTTCGGCCGCGAGGTCAAGCGCCGCATCATGATCGGCACCTATGTGCTGTCGGCCGGCTACTACGATGCCTACTATCTGCAGGCGCAGAAGGTGCGCAATCTGATCAAGCGCGACTTCGAGACCGTCTTCGCCGCCGGCGTCGATGTCATCCTGACTCCGGCAACGCCGTCCGCGGCCTTCGGCATCGCCGATGAGGACATGGCTGCCGATCCGGTCAAGATGTATCTCAACGACATTTTTACGGTCACGGTGAACATGGCCGGCTTGCCGGGCATTGCCGTGCCCGCCGGGCTCGACGCCAAGGGCCTGCCGCTCGGGCTGCAACTGATCGGCCGGCCGTTCGACGAGGAAACCCTGTTCCAGACCGCTGCCGTCATCGAGCAGGCGGCCGGCACATTTCAGCCGGAAAAGTGGTGGTAAGCATGCCGCTCGTCCGAGAGCGATGAGCGATGTTCTTCTATTTTTCCAAGATATTCTGGTTTTTCATCCAACCGCTCAATTTGGCGATCTTCCTGCTGCTGGCGGGATTGCTCGCGGCGATGATCGGCCGGCGGCGGCTGGCGGTCACCGGCTGCGTGCTGGCATTTCTGATCCTTGCGCTGTCAGCCTGGACGTCGCTTGGCGCCATGATGCTCAACCCACTGGAAGAGCGCTTTGCGCGCCCGAAGCTGCCGGAAAAGGTCGACGGCATCGTCGTGCTCGGCGGCGGTTTTGAAGGCTCCATCAATCTAGTGCGCGGCGGCTACGAGCTTAACGGCAGCGGCGATCGGATGGTCGAGGCCGCGATTCTGGCCCGGCGCTTCCCCACTGCCCAGGTGATCGTCTCGGGCGGCACCGGCGAGTTGTTTCCCGACGGCGAGGGCGACGCCGCCACCGCGCCTCGTCTGCTCACCGCGCTTGGCGTGACGGCCGATCGCCTCATCCTGGAGAACAAATCCCGCAACACCTATGAGAATGCCGTCTTCAGCAAGGAATTGGTGACGCCGAAGCCCGGCGAGACCTGGCTGCTGGCAACCTCGGCCTTCCATATGCCGCGCGCCAAGGCGCTGTTCGACAAGGCCGGCTTTGCGACCGTTCCCTGGCCGGTCGACTATCGCACCTCGGGGCGGGAAGGCATCGGCCTGTTCCGCGACAATCCAGCCGATTCGTTGCAGGCTACCACCGTGGCGATCCGCGAATGGATCGGGTTGATCGCCTACTGGCTGTCAGGACGGATCGATCAGCCTTTTCCTGGCGGCTGACCGATCACCGCTTGCCTGGCCGCCGAGAAGAACTGGCGCCGCACCAGCACGGCCAGCAGCAACAGCGTCGACAACACGAACACCATGGGGTCTACGAACCAGCCGAGATAGCCGATCGAGAAGAACACGCCGCGCAGGCCGGCGTTGAAATGTTTTCCGGCGAGCATGTTCATCTGTGTCGCGCGCCAGACCGCCGTTTCGGTGACCGGATTGCGCGAGGCTTCGCCATGCGGGATCGGCACGGCGCCGATCAGAATCGTGCAGTAGTTGAACAGCCGATAAGCCCAGCCGAATTTAAAGAACGAAAACGCCAGGATCAGCACCAGTCCGAACACCTTTATCTGGAAGGCCGCGCGTGACGGAGCGCCGCCCAGGGGCAGATCGCTGAGCACTTCAAGAACCCGGTCGGACGCGCCCAGCAAGGCAAAGCAGCCGCCGATCGCGATCAGCGAGCTGGACGCGAAGAAGGCGGTGCCTTGCTGCAGACCGCTCATGATGGCGGTGTCGACGATGCGGATCTCGCGCTCGGCCATGGTCCGCATCCAGGCTTGCCGCTGTGCATTCATCGCCGTGGTCAGCGACACCCGGCTGGTCAGCTTGCCGTCGGAAGCGAGCGTGTGCAGCAGCCACGCGACGAGGAAGAAGGCCAGCGCCGCGAGATCGGCTGTCGAAAGCTCGATAGAATCGCCCATAGGATGAATCTATCACATCCGGTGCGGTCGCTTCGATGTCCGCAACCAGCGATCTAGGGCTTCGAATTCAGGTGAACAAAAGACCTGACGACGGCCAGTTCGGCGGTGTCGGCAGCTTTTGTGCCGGTAGCTTTTCACGATAGGAATTTTTTCTTGATTTCGTGACCTCAGCTATGGTACATGTTGGTCCATGGTGCTGATTTGTGCCAGTGACCCGCCGTACAGGCGGGTTTTTCGTTTGATGCTCCGTCAGCCAACGCGCCGGCGAAGGCTCCGAAGGAACCCCTTAACCCGAGTTCGTAGCCTTGACCAGCGATCGGCATCAATGTCGCTGCCGGAGCAAACAAGGTCGGCGGGTGCGGCGCCGCGGTTTCCAAAAGAGCGGAAACATCTGGGAATTCCTATATGTAGTCCTCGACCTGACTCCAGGAGACAACGCCGCGTGTTCCTTTCGGTTTTCGACCTGTTCAAGATCGGCATCGGACCCTCGAGTTCTCATACGATGGGGCCGATGACCGCTGCGGCGCGCTTTCTCGATGAGGTCGCGGGAAATGACTGGCCGCGCCCGGCGGGCGTGAAGGTCGATCGGCTTGGCGCCAGCCTGCACGGATCACTCGCCTATACCGGCATTGGCCATGGCTCGGATCGCGCCGTCGTGCTCGGCCTTGCCGGCCTGACGCCACAGACGGTCGATCCCGACCAGGCCGATGGCATTGCCGGCCGCATCGCCGCCGAAAAGCGCATCTCGCCGCCCGGCCATCCCTCCTATCGCTTCGATCCGGCAACCGATCTGGTGCTGGACCGCAAAACTCCGCTCACCGGACACGCCAACGGCATGGCGTTCTACGCCTATGATTCAGGCGGCCGCCTGCTGCTCAAGCGCATCTACTATTCGATCGGCGGCGGCTTCGTGGTTTCGGAAGAAGAACTGCAGCGGATGAAGGCCAAGGGCTCGGTGACATCAGAAGGCAAGAAGGTGCCTTATCCGTTCAAGAACGCGGTCGAGATGCTGGCCATGGCCGGCAACAGCGGCCTTTCCATCGCTGACATGAAGCGCGTCAACGAGGAGACGCAGATGTCGCGCGAGGAGCTCGATGCCGGCCTTGACGACATCTGGAGCGCCATGAAGGGCTGCATCGACCGTGGCCTGTCGCAGGACGGCATCATGCCGGGCGGATTGAAGGTGCGCCGCCGCGCGCGCATGCTGCATGACAAGCTGCAGGAGCAGTGGCAGCAGAACAGGCCCAACCCGCTGCTCGCCAATGACTGGCTGTCGATCTACGCCATGGCTGTCAATGAGGAGAATGCCGCCGGCGGTCGCGTCGTCACCGCGCCGACCAACGGTGCTGCCGGCACGCTGCCGGCGGTGCTGCGCTACTGGCTGCATTTCCATCCCGAGGCCGACCAGCCTAGCATCCGCGACTTCCTTCTCACGGCAGCCGCGGTTGGCGGCATCATCAAGACCAACGCCTCGATCTCGGGCGCCGAGGTCGGCTGTCAGGGCGAGGTGGGGTCAGCGTCGGCGATGGCGGCGGCAGGCCTGTGCGCCGTGATGGGCGGCACGCCTGAGCAGGTCGAAAACGCCGCCGAGATAGCGCTCGAACATCATCTCGGCATGACCTGCGATCCCGTCGGCGGGCTGGTGCAAGTGCCGTGTATCGAGCGCAATGCGCTGGGCGCCGTCAAGGCGGTGACGGCCGCGTCGCTGGCCATCAAGGGCGACGGCATCCATTTCGTACCGCTCGATGCGGCGATCGAGACCATGCGCCAGACCGGCCTCGACATGAACGAGAAGTACAAGGAAACCAGCCTTGGCGGGCTCGCCGTCAACGTCGTGGAATGCTGAGGGCTGGCCTAACTGCTACTGTGGAGAAGTCGGTCATGCCGTTGACGCGTCCCCGCGGCGGATTAAACTTTAAGCCATGTCTCTCAATCTGATAAAACTGTGTGTAGGCTGCGACAGCGTTGAGGATCTCGAAGAGTGGATCGCCTTCCGTCTCGACGAACGGCGGCGCGCCGGTGAGCCGGTCGAGCAATATCACACCACCCGTATGATGCCGACGCGCGGTGCCGAAGTTACCGATGGCGGTTCGCTCTACTGGGTGATCAAGGGCAATGTGCAGTGCCGCCAGCTGATCACCGAGATCCGGCCATTCACGGACGGTGAGGGCATCGGCCGTTGCCACCTGATTCTCGACCCCGAAGTTATTCGAACCGACTGGCAGCCGCGGCGGGCCTTTCAGGGCTGGCGCTATCTGAAGCCGGCGGACGCGCCGGCCGATCTCGGCCAGGGCAAGGCGGGGCTGATCGAGATGCCGCCGAAACTCAGGCGCGAGCTTGCCGATCTTGGTCTGCTCTGACCCCAGAGAATTCAAGCCTCTGGCCCTCAATGTTGCCTTGGGAAGGGCTTGCAAGCGGTGGCACAGCGCCACATCTTGTTTCCATGAACGACAAGAAGCAGCCCGTGCCCGCAAGGGCCAATCCTGCGCCGGTCAAACCTCAATCCAATGCCGGCGAGATCGAAGCCTTTCTTCGGCAGGCAAGGACGCTGGCTGCCTCGGCGAAGGGGTCGGGCGGGCTGATCCTTTCGCTCGACGCGACGATGAGCCGCCAGCCGACCTGGGATCTGGCGTGTGAGCTGCAGGGCCAGATGTTCGATGCCGTCGGCAAGGCCGGAATCCTCAGTGTCCAACTGGTCTATTTTCGCGGCCTGGGCGAGTGCCGTTCGTCCGCTTTCGTGACCGATACCAGTGCCTTGAAGCAGTTGATGACGCGTATCCAATGCCGCAGCGGCCACACCCAGATCGGCAAGGTGCTGACGCACGCGCTGAAACAGACCGCTACGGCCAAGGTCAATGCGCTGGTCTATATCGGCGATGCCATGGAAGAAAACATCGACGATCTGGCCGAAAAGGCTGGCAGCCTCGGCCTGCACGGCGTGCCTGTCTTCGTTTTCCAGGAAGGTCATGATTCCGGCGCAGAAAAAGCGTTTAAGGAAATCGCCCGGTTGTCCAAAGGGGCTTGGTTCCGATTTGATAGGCGGGCTGCCGCGACTCTAGCCGAACTGCTTTCGGCGGTTGCGGTGTTTGCAACCGGCGGGCTGGCGGCGCTCGAGGCCAGAGGCAGGCCGGAGGACCGGCTGATGATTGAGCATCTGCGGGGCAGCGGGAACTGATGGGCGCGGTTATCTTATTCGTTGCATTGCTTCTGGTGCTTCTCGGCGCGGTGACCATCTTTCTGCGCGCCGATCCGGGAAAACTGGCGAGCGGAATGCGCACGCTCGGGCCGGTTCTCCTGGCGCTGGTCGGCGTCACTTTGCTTGTGGTCGGGCGCGAAGGCATCGCCGGCATCATACTGGCCGCGGCAATTGCCTGGTACAGTTCTGTGCGGATGAAACACCAGACGGCCAGACCGGTGCAGGGCAAGCGTTCGACGGTGCGTACCGCCGCATTGGAAATGGAGCTTGATCACGCTACTGGCGGCCTGGAGGGCCTTGTGCTGGCCGGCCGCCATGAAGGCAAGATGCTTGGTGCGATGGGATTGGCCGAATTGCAGCACCTCTACCGGGAACTCTCCGGCGACCCGGAGAGTCGACAGCTGCTAGAGACGTATCTTGACGGCAGATTTCCCGTCTGGCGCAAAAACACTGATGCGGACGGTGGCGAAGGGTTGGGTGTTGCGCCAGGTTCGGGCGCCATGACTAAGGAGGAGGCCTACAAGGTCCTTGGTCTTGAAGCGGGGGCCGCCGCGGCGGATGTCCGCAAGGCGCACCGCCGCCTGATGCAGCGCCTCCACCCCGATATCGGCGGCACGTCTTTCCTGGCGGCGCGGATTAACGAAGCCAAGGACGTCTTGCTCTCCAACCACAACTAGTCTCCTTCGACGCAGAAATTTTCCGGGAGATGGCTTCCACGCCGTCCTACTGCTGGACGGCGTAGCACTCGATGTTCTTCTTCTTCAAAGCAGTGCAGGTCTTCCAGGCGGCGGTCTTCGAACCAAAGCCACCAAAGCGGGCCCGGTAATAGGTGACCCCGTCCTTGTCGAAGGCGACGGTGAAGCCGGACGCGTCGGCCAACACGTTGGGTGCCTTCTTGGCGGCCTTGTCGAGGAAAGCCTGGGCTTCAGACTGTTTCGGCGACGAGGCGACCTGAATGGCCCAGCCCGACGGCACCGACGCCGTGCTGACCGGATCGACAGACGCAGCCGGCGTCGGCTCGGCTGCCGGCTCGGCGTAAGCAGCGACGACCTGGGCAGTGGCAATTTGAGGGGCCGAGACGATGACGGTCTTGACCTTCTTGGTCTTGACGACCGGGGCTGCCTCTTCGGCCTGCGCGGTATCGTCTTCAGCGACGGTGGCGTCCTCGGCAACTGTGGCATCGTCTTGTGCCACCATCGGCTTGTCGTCCGGGGTCGGCGCGTCGTGCTTGGGCAGGAGCACCTTGGCAAGCGCAGTGACCGGGTTGTTGCCGCCGGCCTTGGCAACCAGATCGCCGTCGCCTCGGGTAGAGGCCCTCGGCAAGTAGGTGTTGATCAACATCGCCATCTGGTTATCGCGGCTGCCGCCGGAGGTACCGCCCATGACCACGCCGACGAGGCGGCGATTGCCGTCGGAAACCGACGAGACGAGATTGAAGCCGGAGGCGCGGGTGTAGCCCGTCTTGATGCCGTCGACGCCCTTGATGCGTCCGAGCAGGCGGTTGTGGCCGTTGATGCGCTGGCGCCCGTAGAGAAAGGAACGCTGCGAGAAATAGCCGTAGTACTGCGGGAAATGCTCCCTCAGCGCGATGCCGAGCGTCGCCATGTCGCGCGCGGTGGTGAACTGGCCGGGATCGGGCAGGCCGTTGGCGTTGCGAAACACGGTGCCGTTCATGCCCAGCGCACGCGCCTTGGCGGTCATCATGCGGGCGAAGGTGGCTTCGTTGCCGCCGAGCATTTCGCCGAGCGCGGTGGCCGAGTCGTTCGCTGACTTGGTGACAATCGACAGGATCGCGGTCTCGACCGTGACAGAACCGCCCGGCTTAACCCCGAGTTTCGTCGGTGCCTCGGCGGATGCATGGGCCGAAAACACGACTGGCGAATTCCTGCTGATCTTCCCCTTCGCCAATGCTTCGAAGGTCAGGTAAAGCGTCATCATCTTGGTCAGCGATGCCGGATAGCGCCTGCCGTCGGCGTCTGCCGAATACAGCACCTTGCCGGTCTTGGCGTCGATGACGATGGCCGCCGACCTCGCCGCCAGCGACGAGGCAACGTCGCCGCAAACGAATGCCATCGCCATCGCGATGATCATGATCGTTTTGAGAGGGGAGGTGGATTTGGAAACGATGCCCAACAACGCCTTACGCACTGGTATTTCCCTTGGATTCTTCGTTGCGCTGGAGGCGGCAAAGGGTCCTGCCTCGCTTCCGGCCAAGCTACCGGGGCAGCGTTACCAATCCGTTTATGGTAACCGCCGCGTTCACCATTTTCTTCGAGCTTGAAGCTCTCTTTATTCGATTTTTAGCCATTGGCTGCGCAGGCGGGTTCGCGCGCCGGTGGAATATTGACTTTTGTGCGGCGCACAATATATTAAGGTGCACTGCACAAGGGCGCCCCGAAGAAGGACGCCTCAACCGTCAAGGGAATTAGAAATGACCCAGACCTATGAGGACTTCAGCAAATACGGCAAAGAGTTTGCCGACACCGGATTGAAGAGCTTCGCGTCGCTCTCCAAGGGCGCCCAGGCGATCGCCACCGAGGCTGGCGAATACACCAAGAAGAGTTTTGAGTCAGGCAGCGCTACTATAGAGAAGCTGTTTTCGGCCAAGTCGCTGGAAAAGGCGATCGAGATCCAGTCGGATTATGCCAAGCAGTCCTACGAGGCGTTCGTCGCCGAGGCCACCAAGATTGGCGACCTTTATGCCGAACTCGCCAAGGAAGCTTACAAGCCCTTCGAATCGATCGTTGCCAAGGCGAAGTAATTTTCGCCCGGGCGAATTAACTTCGTCCAGACACGACCCTGAGTTGGCCCTTTGGGGCCCGTAGAAAACCCGGCAGCGGAAACGCGGCCGGGTTTTTCATGTCAACTGCCGATCAAAGGCCTCGCGCCCCTTCACGATTGCGAAAATCGTCCAAGTTTGGTCACCTAGCCATATTGTCAGCTAAACAGAAGGGCTTAAAATCGTCCATCGAACACCTACATGTCGAGTTCGCATGGGGATTCGAAAGAGGCAGGAATACGTGACGATCGGTTTGACTGCCACGAGATGCGTGGTGCGGATGCAAAACGGCGGCGGCGACGGCAATGAGGCCGGCCGCGGGACGGCCGTCATCACGCGCACGAAAACCAAAACCAAGAAGCCCAGCCTTTATCGGGTCCTCATCCTCAACGACGACTACACTCCCATGGAGTTCGTGGTTCACGTGCTGGAGCGTTTTTTCCAGAAGGACCGCGAAGCCGCCACACGCATCATGCTTCATGTTCACAATCATGGAGTGGGCGAGTGCGGGGTCTATACATTCGAGGTGGCCGAGACCAAAGTGTCCCAGGTCATGGATTTCGCCCGACAGAATCAGCATCCGCTGCAATGCGTGATGGAGAAGAAGTGAGGTAACATGCCGGCTTTCTCCCAAGGCCTGGAAAAGGCGCTTCACCAAGCGCTGACGCTCGCCAATGAGCGGCACCATGAATACGCAACCCTTGAACATCTGTTGCTCGCGCTCATCGACGACACCGAGGCGGCTGCCGTCATGCGCGCCTGCAATGTCGATCTCGATGAGCTCAAGCATACGGTTCTCACCTATATCGACACCGAGCTCGACAACCTGGTCACCGGCTACGACGAGGACTCCAAGCCGACGGCCGGTTTCCAGCGCGTCATCCAGCGCGCGGTGATTCATGTGCAGTCATCGGGCCGCGAGGAAGTGTCGGGCGCCAACGTGCTCGTCGCCATCTTCGCCGAGCGCGAGAGCCATGCCGCCTATTTCCTGCAGGAACAGCAGATGACCCGCTACGACGCGGTCAACTACATCTCGCACGGCATTGCCAAGCGTCCGGGCGCGTCGGAAACACGCTCGCCGCGCGGCGCCGAAGACGAGCAGGGCGGCCAGAACGGGGCCGAGCCGCAGGAGGAAGGCGGCAAGAAGAAGCAGCAGCAGGACGCGCTGACAGCTTATTGCATCAACCTCAACAACAAGGCCAAGGCCGGCAAGATCGACCCGCTGATCGGCCGCGAGTCCGAGATCAACCGCACCATCCAGGTGCTGTGCCGCCGCTCCAAGAACAACCCGCTCTATGTCGGCGATCCCGGCGTCGGCAAGACGGCGATCGCCGAAGGCCTGGCCAAGCGCATCGTCGAAGGCGATGTTCCCGAAGTGCTGCACAACGCCACCATCTTTGCGCTCGACATGGGCACGTTGCTGGCAGGCACGCGCTATCGCGGTGACTTCGAGGAACGGCTGAAGCAGGTCGTCAAGGAGCTCGAGGACTACCCAGGTGCTGTGCTGTTCATCGACGAGATCCACACGGTGATCGGGGCAGGGGCCACATCAGGCGGCGCCATGGACGCGTCGAACCTGTTGAAGCCGGCCTTATCGTCGGGTGCGATCCGCTGCATCGGTTCGACCACCTACAAGGAATTCCGCCAGTTCTTCGAGAAGGACCGCGCCCTGGTGCGACGCTTCCAGAAGATCGACGTCAACGAGCCGACCATCGAGGATGCCATCGCGATCATGAAGGGCCTGAAGCCCTATTATGAGGAATTCCACAAGGTGAAGTTCACCAACGAGGCGATCAAGGCCTCGGTGGAGCTGTCGGCGCGCTACATCAACGACCGCAAGCTGCCGGACAAGGCGATCGACGTGATCGACGAGACCGGCGCCTCGCAAATGCTGGTGCCGGAAGCCAAGCGCAAGAAGACCATCGGCATCAAGGAGATCGAAGCCACGATCGCCACCATGGCGCGCATCCCGCCGAAGACGGTTTCTGCCGACGACGAGAAGGTGCTGCAAGGCCTCGATATCGAGCTGAAGCGCGTCGTCTATGGCCAGGACACCGCGATCACCGCGTTGACCTCGGCCATCAAGCTGGCGCGTGCGGGCCTGCGTGAACCGGAAAAGCCAATCGGTTCCTACCTGTTCTCCGGCCCGACCGGCGTCGGCAAGACCGAAGTGGCCAAGCAGTTGGCCGCCTCTCTCGGCGTCGAGCTGATCCGCTTCGACATGTCGGAGTACATGGAACGTCACACCGTATCGCGGCTGATCGGCGCGCCTCCCGGCTATGTCGGCTTCGACCAGGGCGGCCTTTTGACCGATGGCGTCGACCAGCATCCGCACTGCGTGCTGTTGCTGGACGAAGTCGAGAAGGCGCATCCGGACCTGTTCAACATCCTGTTGCAGGTAATGGACCACGGCAAGCTGACGGACCACAACGGCAAGCAGATCGACTTCCGCAATGTGATCTTGATCATGACCACCAATGCGGGTGCGTCGGATGCGCAGCGCGCGGCGATCGGCTTCGGCTCGACCAAGCGCGAAGGCGACGATGTCGAGGCGATCAACCGCCTGTTCACGCCGGAGTTCCGCAATCGTCTCGATGCGATCATCCCGTTCGGCTCGCTGCCGGTACCGGTTATCCATCAGGTGGTGCAGAAGTTCGTCATGCAGCTCGAGGCCCAGCTTTCCGAGCGTGGCGTCACCTTCGACCTGTCGCCGGATGCGATCGCCTGGCTCGCCGACAAGGGCTATGACGAACGCATGGGAGCGCGGCCGCTCGGCCGGGTGATCCAGGAGCACATCAAGAAGCCGCTGGCCGACGAGGTGCTGTTCGGCAAGCTCAAGAAGGGCGGCACGGTGCGCGTCACCGTCGAGAAAAAGGAAACCGGCGAAACCGGCCTGAAGCTCGAATCGCTCGCCGACGAGGCGCCGGTGAAGCCGAAGAAGGAAGAGCCGGAAGAAACGCCGAAGCCCAGAAAGGCCGTGGCGAAAAAGCCCGCGGCCAAGAAGCTGGTGGCTCAGAAGCCCGAAGCCAAGGGCAAGGACGGCGGCAAGCGCAGCCTCGTGCCGCAACTGCCCAGAAAGAACTGACCTTGATGGAAGTCGAAAAAGCCCCGGAGACGGGGCTTTTTCATTGGAGCGAGAGCTGCTTGTCGGTGTTCGCTGCCCGGTCGAAATCATCATGAAGAGGTGTGCGGCCAGAGCGCTGCCAGCGGCTGGAGCAAGGCATCGCACGGCCGAGTCCGATCGAGCGATGGGCTCAGCCCGACTAAGACTGTTCCAGTTTGCCGGCGATTGCGGTGTCAGCTTTGCAGTGCCGCCCGTATCTTTTCGGCGTTTTCGGCCAACACCTCCGGCTTTTCCATCGCGCCCGTGTGTGGCTTCAGCGGGATGCCGTCGAAGCGCGGGATGACATGCACATGGAGATGATAAACGGTCTGGCCCGAGGCCGGCTCATTGAACTGCATGACGGTGACGCCGTCGGCGCCGAAGGCCTTTTTCACCGCCTGCGCCACTTTCTGAACGACCGTGAAAAGCGGGCCGAAAATTGACGGATCGGCGTCGAGCAGGTTGCGCGACGGCACCTTTGGCACCACAAGCGTATGGCCAGGCCCCTGCGGCATCACATCCATGAAAGCTATGAACGCATCATCCTGGTAGACGCGGTGCGAGGGTATTTCGCCGCGCAGGATCTTCGCGAAGATGTTGTCGGTGTCATAGGCGGTTTCAGCCATGGCAAATGCTCCCGATTGTGACTTTTGGTGTAGCGAAGCCGTCGAAAGTCGGCAAGACGATCGTCGATCCTGCCCTGCGGGCAGCCGGGTCGCTATTCCTCCAGATCCTTGCGGAACGGGGTATGCTCTTCGAGATATTCGCTCATCCGCTCCACCTCATGGCGTTCGCGCTTGAGATAGTCGGCAACGGCGTTGCGCAGGCCGGGATGGGCGATGTAGTGCGCCGAATGCATGGTCACCGGCCGGTAGCCGCGCGCCAGTTTGTGCTCGCCTTGCGCCCCTGCCTCGACCACTTTCAGCTTGCGCTCGATGGCGAAGTCGATCGCCTGATGGTAGCAGACCTCGAAATGCAGGAAGGGATGATCCTCGATGCAGCCCCAGTTGCGGCCATAGAGTGCGTCGGAGCCGATGAAATTGATGGCGCCGGCAATGTAGCGCCCGTTGCGCCTGGCCATTACCAGAAGGATGTCGTCGGCCATGCGCTCGCCGATCAACGAAAAGAACTGCCGGTTGAGATAGGGGCGGCCCCATTTGCGGCTGCCGGTGTCCATGTAGAAGGCATAAAAATCGTCCCAGGCCTTTTCGGTGATGTCCTTGCCGGTCAGCCGGTCGATCGAAATGCCATCTGCAAGCGCCTCGCGCCTTTCCTTCTTCATCGCCTTTCGCTTGCGCGAGGCAAGGGTGGCGAGGAAATCGTCGTAGGTTGAAAAGTCTTCATTGAAGAAATGGAATTGCTGATCGGTGCGGCGCAGGAAACCTGCCGCTTCCAGCACCTTCACGTCGCTCTCTTGCGCGAAGGTGACATGCGCGGAAGAGACGCCGAGTTTTTGCGTGACCGCTTTCAGACCCGCCGCGAGACCGGCCTTCACCGTGGCGCTGTCCTCGCCCTTGCTGACCAACAGGCGAGGGCCGGTGACCGGCGTGAACGGCACAGCACTTTGCAGTTTGGGATAGTAGCGGCCGCCGGCCCGCTCGAAGGCATCCGACCAGCCATGATCGAAGACATATTCGCCCTGGCTGTGCGACTTGAGATAGCAGGGAACCGCACCGAGCAACGTGCCTTGCCCATCCTCCAGCCTGAGATGGTGGCCCTGCCAACCGGTGCGCCGCACGGCGCAGCCGGAATCCTCAAGCGCGCTCAGGAAAGCGAATGAAACGAGTGGGTTGTAGCCGTCTTCTGCGTCGCCGCGCGTGGTCCCACCGAGGCTGTTCCATTCATCGCAGGTGAAAGCGCCGATGCCCGCTGCGATGCGGATCGAATAGTCCGCATTTGCTGTTTGGCCATCGCCCTCGTCGCCTTGATCCATGAGGCTTATTTAAGCTCCGTCCGGTTCGGTACAAGTCACGTTTCAGTCCCGCAGGCAACTTTGACCAGATCGGGTTCGAACCCTTCGAATGTCATCTGGTCGGCGTATCTGAAGGTCAGGTCGACAGCCGGCTGGTCATGTACGGTCCAGGTGATGACAGGCATTTTCAGCTTTTCACGCACGAAGCTGACGAACCGGTTCGGCAGGTCACCGGCGGCATAGGAGGTGAAGGCGATCTCGTGCGCAAGCATGGCGAAATGCGCTTCGATCAACCTGACGTCGTTGCCGTAGGCGGTGAGTCCCCCCGGGATACCCGGCGCGTCCTTCGGGAAATCGCGGATCAGCCAGTGGTCGAACGACATGATCGCGGCTTTGCCCTTGTAGCGCTTGAGCATCTTGCCGACGCTTGCCACCAAGCCTTCGTCATAGCCTGGCACGCCCTTCAGTTCGACGACCAGCGGCACGCGGCCATCGATCAGGTCGAGCACTTCCTGCAGCGTCGGCACATGGTCTGCCGTGCCACCGATCTTGAGCGCCGCCAGTTCCGCCGCGCTGCGCTGCCAGACGAAGCCGTCCTGGCCGGTCAGGCGCTTGAGATCGCCATCATGGATGATGACGGGAACGCGGTCAGACGACAGGTGCACATCGCATTCGATGGCATAGCCACGCTCGGCCGCGGCCGCAAAGGCGGAAAGCGTGTTTTCCCAGCGCTTCTTGTTCATGTCGTGAAAGCCGCGATGGGCGACGGGCCGGGCGGTCAGCCAGGATAGGTCGGTCATATCTGTCCCCTGGCTCATTCGACTTCGAAGACGGCTTCGATTTCCACTGCGGCATTAAGCGGCAGGCAGGCGGTGCCGACAGCCGAGCGTGAATGCTTACCGCGTTCGCCGAGGGCCGCAACCAGGAAATCGGAGGCGCCGTTGGCAACCAGATGCTGTTCGACAAACTCAGGTGTCGAAGCCACGAAAACGGTGATCTTCACCAGCCGGCGGATTTTCTCGAGGTCGCCGAGCGCTGCCTTGGCCTGCGCCAGGATGTTGATCGCGCAGTGCTTTGCCGCGTCCTTGCCGCCTGCCGTGTCGACATCGCGGCCAAGCAGTCCGCTCGCCTGCAGCTTGCCATCCTTGAGCGGCAACTGCCCGGCGGTGAACAGCAAATTGCCGGTCCTGCAATAGGGCACGTAGTTGGCGGCGGGCGCGGCGGCGACAGGAAGCGTCACGCCCAGATCGCTTAGCCGCTTTTCGATTGTTTCACTCATGGTATTTCCCTATTGCTTGGTGACGCCGCGCTGGCCGGGCCGAAATTGCTATTTTTGCCTCGCTTCCGCCATGACTTTTTTTAAGCTGGACCATCTTTCCCTGCGGCATGCCATCAGCCGCTACGATCGGAGTACCTTATGCGCGCAGCGCGCCTTGCATTCCATGCCGTCCTGTTGTCGGGGATCTTCTCGATCGGCCCGGCCTTTGCCGCGCCGGCGCTGCAAGCCCACCGCGCCGTCTACGACCTTACCCTGAAAAAGGCGTCCGATCAGTCTGGCATCACAGGCATATCCGGTCGGATGGTCTATGAGTTCAACGGCTCTGCCTGTGAGGGCTATACGGTGAAATTCCGTTTCGTGACCCAGATCGTGACCGCCGACAACACCAGGCTGACCGACCAGCAGACAACCACTTTTGAGGATGCCGAAGGCAAGACATTCTCGTTTGTGACGAAGTCCTTCGTCGATCAGAACCTCGACAAGGAGGTCAAGGGCATCGCCACGAAAGAGACCACGGGCCTGAAGGTGGATATCGACAAGCCGGAAAAGAACAGCGTCGAGCTGTCGACCACCCAGTTCCCGACCCAGCATCTGGTCGAACTGATCGGCAAGGCCGAAAAAGGCGAGAACTTCTACGAAACGAACCTGTTCGACGGATCCGAAGATGCCAACAAGGTGATGACCACCACCGTCGTCGTCGGCAAGAAAACCGATGCCGACAAGGCCGATCCGGAGGCTCCGGCACTGGCGAAGCTCGCCACCGAAAAGTACTGGCCGGTCGACATCGCCTATTTCGACGACACCGGCAAGACAGGCGAAGAGGTCCCGGAATACCGCATCAGCTTCAAACTGCATGAGAACGGCATCACCCGCGATCTCACCATGGACTATGGCGACTTCTCGATGACGGGCAAGCTGGTCAATCTGTCGCTGTTCGACCAAACGAAAGCCTGCCCGACGAAATAAGGCTTCGATCCGGACCGGTTAAGCATGCCACGCCGTGGCGAACGACTTGAACGTGCCGCAATTTTCTCTCAACCTCTCCCTAGCGTCCAGGCGCAAGGGGGGAGCAGCTTGAGCAAGATCGATGTCTTCGTTGCGCCGAGACCTAGCCGGTTACTGATCAGGGCCATGACATCCGTTAACCGGATCGTCATGCTGCGCGGCATTCCCGGATTTCGCGATCTGTTGCCGTTCAACCGCCTAGCCGGTTTGCGCGGCGTCTCCAATGTCCGCCACATCGACTTGCCCGACGCCGACCTTGAGCGGCTGAAGGCCAGTTGCGGGACGGGGAAGGCGACCTTCATCACGCCCAATCACCCCGAGTTCTTCACCGACTGGATGATCGACAAGGAGATCGTCTCGCAGGTCAGCCCGCTCACTGCGTCATGGGCGACGAATGGCGTCGTCAACGGCCTCGGCAGAATGATGCAGAAATTCTGGCTGGCCAACAATCTGATCGCCCAGATTCCGGGCAACAGCGGGGCGGCTAAGGAACACTCCATCGCCTGGGCCTTGAAGGGCCATGGCGTGCTGCTGCATCCCGAAGGCGGCGTCGGCTGGCATGCCAATGTCGTTGCGCCGCTGCTGCCGGGTGCCGTCGAGATGGGGCTTGAGGCTCTCCGGCGCGGCCGGGCCACGGATCCGGATTTCAGGGTCTGGATCGCGCCGGTCGTCTGGAAGCTCGCCTTCACCGGGAATGTCGAAGCGGCGCTGGCGAAGGAATGCGCCTATGTCGAGAAAAGCCTGAAGATGGAACGCCAGGCGACCGACACACTGCCGCAGCGCATCCACCATGTCTATTCGACGCTGCTGACCCGCGATGAAGCCGCCTGCGGCATACAATCCGACGAAGGCGCGACATATGCCGAGCGCCGGAAGGCGTTGGTCACCGAGCTCGGCCACCGGCTCAGGGAGAGCATCTCGGCCGACACTGCCAGCATCGATACCGCCGAAATTCTGCGTCGGGCGCGTCGCTGGCAGCGCGAAAAAGCCGGCGATGCCGATGGGCAAAAGGAGGTTCGCGCGCTCGCCGACACCATTCAGAGGCTACAACGCGTTGGGCCCTGGGCGTCGGCCAACCCGCGCATCACCCAGGAGGAGATCGCCGAACATCTGAAGCGGATCCGCAACGACTATTGCCGGAACGGACTACGTGACACGATGAACCGGTTCGTTCCGCAGCCGGCCGGGCCGCGTTGCGCCCACATCCGGGTGCCGGAGGCGCTGGGCCTGCATGCGTATGCGGGCTCGATCGATGATGCGGTTGCCGAACTGCACCGTCGCATGCAGGAAGCCGTCACCAGCACCGTGACCGAGCTTGCGGCCAAAGGCAGCTTCATTTTCTATCCGAATCCATTCTATCGTCACTGACATCCGGACGGGCCATGTGGCCGACTGTCGTGAAAGATGGAAGGCAGACAGCAAGCTTCATGGCAGTCTATGTCGACGCAGCGATCTGGAATTGGGCTGGCCATCGCTGGTGCCATCTGTTGGCCGACGACACCGACGAACTGCATCGCTTCGCCGCGGAACTGGCGATCAAGCGTTCATCCTACCAGGGGCCGCCGAAGACATCGGCGCCGCATTATGACATAACCGGCTTCGAGCGCGACCGTGCGGTGCGGCTCGGCGCCATCGAATGCAGCCGCGAGGAGATCGTCGCGATCTTTCGGCGGGTGCGGGTGCCGAAGGGAAAGGTCCGATCGTGACGCTGACAGCATTTCTGACTTACTGCGCTGCGATCACTCTTGCCGCCGCGACGCCGGGACCGGCGATGTTCGCGGTCATCACCAACGGCGTGTCGCGCGGGTTCCTTCGCGCGTTCATGGCTGGAGTCGGTGTTGCCGCCGGCGATGCCGTGCTGGTCACACTGGCATTGCTCGGACTGGTGGCGCTGGCCCAGACGTTCGAATGGATTTTCCTGTTGCTGAAATATGCGGGTGCTGCCTATCTGATCTTTCTCGGCGTCAGGATGTGGCGCGCTGCCGCGCAATCGAATGAGCCGCAGGCGACGCAGGCAAGATTGTCGCGGTCGTTCTTCCTCGGTGCGTCTATTGCACTCGGCAATCCGAAGGCGATCCTGTTCCACGCCTCGATCATGCCGCTGATCCTGAACCTCGACACCATGACCCTTGCCGACGGCCTGCTGGTGATCCTGGTCGTGATCAGCGTCAACATCCTCACTATGGGTTTCTATGCTGCGCTCGCGGGCAGGGCTTCGGGCTGGTTCAGGACGCCGAGGCGCATGCGACTGATGAACCGGTTTGCCGGCAGTGCCATGATCGGCACCGGGGCGCTGATTGCCGCACGCTGAGCGTGAAGCGCCACACGGCTTGCGTTTGTCGCGTATCCCCTCTATATGCGCGCTCATTCCACACACGGACTTTGGTGTCTGCCCGGGAGAAATCCGGCTGAAACCTCCGGTGGCGTTCGAGGACAAAGTCCAAAAATGCCTGTGTCCGTGGAGGCTAACCGGAAAGGAACTTTGAATGGCACTGCCTGATTTCAGCATGCGCCAGCTTTTGGAAGCTGGCATTCACTTCGGCCACCAGACCCACCGCTGGAACCCGAAGATGGCGCCCTATATCTACGGCGCACGCAATAACATCCACATCATCGACCTCTCGCAGACGGTGCCTTTGCTGCACCAGGCGCTGAAGCAGGTTTCCGACACTGTCGCCAAAGGCGGCCGCGTGCTGTTCGTCGGCACCAAGCGCCAGGCGTCCGACATCGTCGCCGATGCGGCACAGCGTTCGGCTCAGTACTATGTCAACTCGCGTTGGCTCGGCGGCATGCTGACCAACTGGAAGACGATCTCGAATTCGATCCAGCGCCTGCGCAAGCTCGACGAGATGCTGGCCGGCGAGGCCCAGGGCCTGACCAAGAAGGAGCGCCTCAACCTCGATCGCGAGCGCGAGAAGCTCGACAAGGCGCTGGGCGGCATCAAGGACATGGGCTCGACGCCCGACCTGATGTTCGTCATCGACACCAACAAGGAAGCGATCGCCATCCTCGAGGCCAAGCGTCTCGGCATCCCGGTTGTCGCCATCATCGATTCGAACTGCGATCCGGACAAGATCGACTTCCCGATCCCCGGCAATGACGACGCGGCCCGCGCCATTCAGCTCTATTGCGACCTGATCGCCAAGGCTGCCATCGACGGCATCGCCCGCCAGCAAGGCGCGCTCGGTATCGACATCGGCGCTTCGGTCGAAGCCCCGGTCGAGCCGGCGCTCGAGCCGGCCCCGGCCCCGGCGTCGGAAGCCCCCGAAGCTTGACAAGCGAAGGCCGGTTGCGGCCTTCATCTTTCTCATATTTTGGCACGCTAAACAGACGCATCATCGAATATCGATGGTGCGTCGGTGCATTTAAAACCAAAGAGGCGACAATGAGCATTTCGGCTGCACAGGTCAAAGAACTCCGCGACTTGACCGGCGCGGGCATGATGGATTGCAAGGCGGCGTTGACCGAGACCAACGGCAACATGGAAGAAGCCGTCGACTGGCTGCGCAAGAAGGGTATTTCCAAGGCCGACAAGAAGGCTGGACGTACCGCGGCTGAAGGCCTGATCGGCGTCGATTCCGGCGTTCGCGAGGCTGCCGTGGTAGAAGTCAATTCGGAGACCGACTTCGTTGCCCGCAATGCCGCGTTCCAGGAAATCGTCGCCAAAATTGCCAAGGTTGCCCTGGCCTATGGCACGACAGAAGCCGTGGCTGCCGCAAAGTATCCGGGTTCGGACAAGTCGGTAGCCGATACAATCAAGGACGCTGTCGGCACCATTGGCGAAAATATGGGCTTCCGCCGTTCGGCCAAGCTGACCGTTCCGCATGGCGCAGTCGCCACCTACGTCCACAACGCGGTTGCCGATGGTCTCGGCAAGCTCGGCGTTCTGGTCGCCATCGAGACCACGGGCAACGAGCATGCAGCGCATGCTTTCGCTCGTCAGGTCGCCATGCATGTTGCCGCCACCAATCCGATGGCGCTGACCGCTGAGCAGATCGATCCGGCCGCGGTCGAACGCGAGAAGGCGATCTTCTCCGACCAGGCACGCCAATCCGGCAAGCCGGAAGCGATTATCGAGAAGATGGTCGAAGGCCGTCTGCGCAAGTTCTACGAGGAGGTCGTGCTGCTGAAGCAGGCTTTCGTGCTCAATCCCGACATCACCGTCGAGAAGGCGCTGAAGGATGCCGAGAAGGACATCGGCGCGCCGGCCAAGATCACGGCTTACCTGCGCTTTGCGCTGGGCGAGGGCATCGAGAAGGAAGAGACCGATTTCGCGGCGGAAGTCGCGGCCGCGGTCAAGAAGTAAGCCGCTAACCGGCTTTTCGAATTAGGCAACTCGGCCGGGCGCTCGCGAGGGTGTCCGGCCGATTTCTTGTGCGACGTCGACGAAGGCGCGCAGCTTAGGCGCCATTGCCGCCCGGCGCGGAAAGTAGAGAAACAGGCCCGGCTCCTCGATTGCCGATTGCGGCAGCACCTGGACGAGTCGCCCCGCGGCCAGGTCGGCGCGCACCAGCGGCTCGAACACATAGGCCAGTCCCGTCCCCGATAGCGCCAGGTCGATCGCCGCGAGGGAATCGGTGACGACGGCGGTGCCGCGCGTTTCCACGGCCACGTCCTTGCCGTCTTCGGCTAAATCCCAGCGATAGATTGCGCCGGATCGCACCAGACGGTAACCGATGCAATTGTGGGCGGCGAGATCGGCCAGGCTGCGTGGGCGGCCATGCCGGCCGATATAGGCTGGCGAAGCGACGATTACCACTTGGAATGGTGGCGTCATCCGGATCGCAATCATATCCTGCGCGATCATTTCGCCAAGCCTGATGCCGGCGTCGAAGCCTTCGCCGACGATATCGACCAACCCTTCGTTGGCAAAGATCTCCACCGTCACATCCGGATAGCGCTCCGCCATTGCCGTCACTACCGGCGTCACCGCCATCGGGACGGCGATGTGCGAAACATTGATCCTGAGTAGGCCGGCCGGGCGACCCTTGATGCCGCGAATGCGCTCCATCCGCTCCGCGATATCCTGTAGCGCCGGCTCCGCTGTTGCGACAAGCGCCTGACCAGCCTCGGTCAGCGATACGCTGCGTGTCGTACGGGCGAACAGCGGCTGGCCGATCCGCTCCTCCACCAGCCTGACAGCATGGCTGACCGCCGAAGGGCTCATGCCGAGTTCGGCGGCCGCAAGCGCAAAGCCGCCGCGTCGCGCAACGGCGACGACAACAGGGAGGTGGCTGAGCAGGTCGCGATCCATTCATGCATGATATCGCACAGTCCATACGAATAATGCAATCTTAACGATGCCGGCCTGCTGTCCCACATTGTCGCCAACAGATCGGCGGCGGGCCAGGGCAAAGGAGAAGAGACATGAATGCATTGAGATATGCCACCTTCGCGGCAGGGATTGCGCTGGCGCCGGTCGATGCCGGCGCGGCTGAGCCGTCCCGCGAAATGACGCTCGCTGATGAGCGCGCCGTCATCCGCATCGCCGATGCCATCGATCGCGCCGTCGATGCCCAGGATTGGCGTCTCGCCCGCAGTTACTTCGCCGACCGCGTCACCGTCGACTTTAGCAGCCTGAGCGGGCAGCCTCCCGCCACCATCGCTTCGGACGACCTGATCGGGACCTGGGCAGCGAACCTCAGGGGCAGCAAGACCAGCCTGCATCTGCGCACCAACCACCAGGTCACCATCGACGCCGACGCCGCGACCGTGTTGTCCAACGGCTATGCCTGGAACCGCATGGAAGGCAATGGCGATCCGCTCTGGGAAGTCTGGGGCACCTACGAACACCACCTGACCCGTTCAGGAGCCGGCTGGAAGGTCGACGGCTTCACATTCCGTATGACGCATGAGCGCGGCAACCCGTGGGTCAAGACGACCCCCGGACAGGACCGGCGTTGATTATTGGAACGGGTTTGGAATGACATCATGACTATGTCCTATTACACCCTTGGCAACAGCGGACTTCGTGTCACCCGGCTCGCACTCGGCACCATGACCTTCGGCACCGAATGGGGCTGGGGCGCCGACAAGGAAACGGCGAGCGCCCTGGTCGATGCCTATGTCGAGGCCGGCGGCAACTTCTTCGATACGGCCGACGCCTATACCGGCGGCACCTCCGAGACCTGGCTTGGCGAATTCATCGCCGAGCGCAGCCTGCGCGACAGAGTGGTGATCAGCACCAAGTTCAGCATGAATCTGGAGCAGGGCAATCCGAATGCCGGTGGTAATGGCCGCAAGAACATCATGCGCGCCGTCGAAGGCTCGCTGAAGCGACTCAGCACCGACTACATCGACCTCTATATCCTGCACGCCTGGGACAGGCTGACTTCGCCCGAAGAGGTGATGCGGACGCTGGACGATCTGGTGCGCGCCGGAAAGATCCGCCATGTCGGCCTCTCCGACGTCCCCGCCTGGTACGCAAGCAGGGCGCAGTCCGTCGCCGAACAGCGCGGCTATGAGCCGGTTTCGGCGCTGCAGCTCGAATATTCGCTGGCCGAGCGCAACATCGAGCATGAATTCGTGCCGTTCGGCACGCGCTACGGCGCCGGCATCATGGTCTGGAGTCCGCTGGCCAGCGGGCTGCTAAGCGGCAAATATCGTTCAGATACAATCAACAAGGCTGGCGGCAGGCTAGAGACGATGCGCGGCTCGACCAATCCCGGCTTCCAGAAATTCACCGACCGCAACTGGGCAATCGTCGCCGAACTGGAGAGGGTTGCCGGCGAACTTGGCCGTGGGATGGCCCAAATCGCCTTGAACTGGGCCGCGACACGGCCCGGTGTCGCATCGGTGATCATTGGTGCGACGAGGCTCGATCAGCTCAAGGACAATCTTGGCGCGCTCGATTTCGAGATTCCCCAGGAGCTGCTGGCAAGGCTCGATGCGATAAGCCAGCCGGTCACGACGTTCCCATACTCGTTCTTCGGTCCGGAAATTCAGGGTGGCCTCACCGGGGGCCAAGCAGTCGGCGACAAGCCCGCCGGCTACTTTCCGGACCTGCTGATGAAAGGCGCATTTGCCGGCGTGAGTTGACGAGAGGCGTGACAATTCCGGGCCGGGGGGGGGGGGGGGGGGGGGGGGGGGGCGGGGGGGGGGGGGGCGGGGGGGGGGGGGGGGGGGGGGGGGGGGGGGGGGGGGGGGGGGGGGGGGGCGGGGGGGGGGGGGGGGGCGGGGTGGCGGGGGGGGGGGGGG